>JAUXRT010000445.1 GCA_030681635.1 Reyranella sp. | reverse complement strand
GGGCGACCAGCGGGAAGACAAGACCCGGCGTCACGATGTCCTGCGGTCCGCACGACGGGTCGATCGCGACCTGCACCGTGCGGGCGCGGTCGGCGGCGGAATTGCCGGTGGTCACGCCGTCGCGCGCCTCGATCGAGACGGTGAAGGCGGTCTGGTGCCGGGTGCCGTTGTTCTGCGCCATCAGCGGCAGGCCGAGTTGCTCGACGCGCTCGCGGGTCATGGCGAGGCAGATCAGGCCACGGGCATGCTTGGCCATGAAATTGATGGCTTCGGGCGTCGCCCATTGGGCCGGGATCACAAGATCGCCCTCGTTCTCGCGGTCCTCGTCGTCGACAAGGATGAACATCCGGCCCTTGCGGGCTTCCTCGATGATGTCCTCGGCGGCGGCCTTCACTTCGCCGAAGGTGATCCGCCAGGCGTCCTTTTCGAGCGCGCTCATGATTTTCCGTGCTCCAACAATCGCGCAACGTAACGCGCGAGCATATCGACCTCAAGGTTGACCCGCTGGCCGATTTTGGCCTGTCCCAGGGTCGTAACAGCCTGGGTGTGGGAAATCACGTTCACGCCGAAGCGGTTGCCCGCGACTTCATTGACCGTGAGGGAAATACCGTCGATGGCCACCGAGCCCTTGGCGGCAATGAAGCGCGCGATGTCGGCGGGGGCTTCGAACACGAAGCGGACGCTGCCGCCCTCGGGCGTCATCGAAACCACCGTGCCGACGCCGTCGACATGGCCATAGACCAGATGTCCTCCCAGCTCGTCGCCGAGCTTCAGGGACAGTTCCAGGTTGATCCGGCTGCCGACCGCCCAGTCGCCGAGATGCGTCTTGGCCAGGCTCTCGCCGGAGACTTCGACGGCAAACCAGTCACCGCCCTTCTCTATCACCGTGAGGCAGCAGCCTGAGCAGGCAATCGACGCGCCGATGGCGATCGGCTTCATGTCGTGTTTGGTGCGCACCACGAACCGGCGATCGCCGGCCTTGGCGCCCGCCTGCCCGCCCGGCGCCACCGTGACGATCTCGCCGATATCCGTGACGATGCCTGTGAACATGGTTGTACTTAGGTCCGCCTGTACCAGGTTTCCAGTGTGTCGGTGCCCACCGTCCGGCTGGAAACCAGCCTGAACCGGGGCGCGAAATCGAGGCGGTCGAGCGCCAGGGGTCCGACCGCAGAGCGGCTGTCTTCCCCCAGGACGATCCCTGCGCGATAACTGCTGATCCGGTCGACGAGGCCCGCCTTCAAGAAGGCCGCCGCGATCCGGCCGCCACCCTCGATCAGCACGCTCGAATAGCCGAGACCACCAAGCGCCTGGGCCACCGCGGCAACGTCGACCCGACCCTCGCCGCTCGCCGGCACCTCAATGACGTCGATCCCCTTCTCGCGCAACAGCGCAACCCGCGACGCTTGCGCCCCGGTATGGAACAGGCGCACCGGCGTCGCTTGCGCGGTGGCCGCAAGTTTGGAGTCGGCCGACATGCCAGCCGCCGAATCGAGCACGATGCGGTCCGGCGAATAGGCGCCGAGGCCCGGCAGGCGACAGGTAAGCTCCGGATCGTCTGCAGCAACGGTGCCGGATCCGACCAGGATCGCGTCGTGGAGGCTGCGCAGTCGATGACCGTCGGCTCGCGCCGCCTCGCCGGTGATCCATCTGCTCTCGCCCGAGGCGGTCGCGATCCGGCCGTCGAGCGAGCTTGCGATCTTGAGGTGAAAGAGCGGCCTGCCTTCCGTCACGCGCAGAAGGAAACCGGCGTTGATCTCGGCCGCCGCCGCCGCGCCCTCGCCGATCTCGACCTTTATGCCCGCCGCCGCCAGGCGCGCATGCCCCTGCCCCTTTACGCGCGGATCGGGATCTTCCAGTGCCGAGACGACACGGCCGACGCCGGCCGCGATCAAGGCGTCGGCACACGGCGGCGTCTTGCCGTGATGCGCGCACGGCTCGAGCGTCACATAGACAGTCGCGCCTTTCAGGGCCTCACGCGCGTTGGCGATCGCATCGGCTTCGGCATGTGGGCGGCCGCCATCCTGCGTGCGGCCACGCGCGATCACACGCCCGTCGCGCACGATCACGCAGCCCACGGCCGGGTTGGGCCAGGTGCGCCCGAGCGAACGGCGCGCCAGCGCGAGCGCCGCGCGCATCATCGCGTCAGTCCTTGAGGCTGGCCGTCTCGGCGAGATCGGAGATGAACTCCTCGAAGTCCCGGGCCTCGCGGAAATTGCGATAGACCGAGGCGAACCGCACATAGGCCACCGGATCGAGCGCGCGCAGCGCGTCCATCACCAGTTCGCCGATCTGGGTCGAGGGAATCTCGCTCTCGCCGGAGCTTTCGAGGCGTCGCACGATGCCGTTGACCACGCGCTCGACGCGCTCGGGATCGACCGGCCGCTTGCGGCAGGCCACCGAGATCGAACGCGCGAGCTTGTCGCGGTCGAACTGGACGCGCTGGCCGTTCTTCTTCACGACCGTGAGTTCGCGCAGCTGCACGCGCTCGAAGGTGGTGAAGCGCGAGCCGCACGATGGGCAATAGCGCCGGCGGCGGATCGCGGAATTGTCGTCAGTCGGTCTCGAGTCCTTAACCTGAGTGTCCTCGTGACCGCAGAATGGACAGCGCATTTAGTCCCCCTGTTATTTTCTGTCTTTGCGCGTTGTCAGTCGCGGTAGATCGGAAAGCGGGCGCAGAGCGCTTGGACCTTGCCCCGTACTTCCTGTTCGACCTGGGCGTCGCCGTCCGGGCCGTTCTTGGCGATTCCATCGAGCACGTCGGCGATCAGGTGGCCGATCTGGCGGAACTCGGCCGTGCCAAAGCCGCGCGTCGTTCCGGCCGGCGATCCCAGGCGCACGCCCGACGTGATCGTGTACTTCTCCGGGTCGCCCGGGATGCTGTTCTTGTTGGTGGTAATGCCGGCGCGGTCGAGCACTTTCTCGGCCGAAACACCGGTCGCCTTCTTTGGGCGCAGGTCGACCAGCATGACGTGGCTGTCGGTGCCGCCCGAGACGATTTTCAGGCCACGCTCGGTCAGCGCGGCGGCCAGCGCGCGCGCGTTGTCGATGACGTTCTGGGCGTAGATCTTGAAGTCGGGCTTCAGCGCCTCGCCGAACGCCACCGCCTTGGCCGCGATGATGTGCATCAGCGGGCCACCCTGGAGGCCCGGGAACACCGCCGAGTTGATCTTCTTGCCGATCTCGGCGTCGTTCGAAAGGATCATGCCGCCGCGCGGGCCGCGCAGCGTCTTGTGCGTCGTCGTGGTCACGACATGGGCATGCGGCAGCGGGCTGGGATAGACGCCGGCCGCCACCAGGCCGGCATAGTGCGCCATGTCGACCATGAAGAAAGCGCCGATCTCATCCGCGACCTTGCGGAAGCGCGCCCAGTCGATGTGGCGCGAGTAGGCCGAGGCGCCGGCCACGATCAGCTTCGGCTTCTCGCGGCGCGCCACCTCTTCCATCTGTTCGTAGTCGATCAAGTGGGTGTCGGCCTTCACGCCGTAGGACACGACCTTGAACCACTTGCCCGACTGGTTGGCCGGCGAGCCGTGCGTGAGATGACCGCCCTCGGACAGCGACATGCCCATGAAGGTGTCGCCGGGCTTGAGCAGCGCCATGAACACGGCCTGGTTGGCCTGCGCGCCGGAATGCGGCTGGACGTTGGCGAAGGTGCAGTTGAACAGCTTGCAGGCGCGCTCGATGGCGAGGTCCTCGGCCTTGTCGACCTCCTCGCAGCCGCCGTAGTAGCGCCGACGGGGATAGCCCTCGGCATACTTGTTCGTCAGCACCGAGCCCGCCGCCTCGAGCACCGCGCGGGACACAATATTCTCCGAGGCGATCAGTTCGATCTGCTCGCGCTGGCGGGCCAGTTCACCCTTCACCGTCGCGTAGACCGCGGGATCGGCCTCGGCGAGGCTCCTGGTGAACATCGGCAGCGGCGAGTCGGACATCTTGGCAGCAGCTTGGCTCATGTCGTTCAGTCCTTCGAAAGCTTGGCAACGCGGCCGGCATGACGGCCGCCGGCCCATTCGGTCTCAAGGAAAGCCTTCAGCGCCTCGCGCGCCGTCTCCGTCCCGATCAGCCGCTGTCCGAACGCGATCACGTTGGCATCGTTGTGTTCGCGCGACAGCCGCGCCGAGGTGACGTCGTGTGCAAGGGCGGCACGGACCTTGGGGTTGCGGTTGGCTGCGATCGAGATGCCGATGCCGGTGCCGCAAACGAGGACGCCGCGCTGGACCTTGCCCGACGCGATGGCGTCAGCCATCGCCTTGCCGAAATCCGGATAATCCACGGAGGCGGTCGAATTCGTGCCGAGGTCGAGCACCTCGTGACCCGCGTTCTGCAGGTCGCGCTTGAGAATTTCCTTTAGGTCGAAGCCGGCATGATCCGACGCGACCGCGATGGTGGCCCCCGCCATCTCGACGATCGATCCCCTCTAGCTGTTGAGACCCCGGATACCATATCCGGGGTGGTCGCGCTACCGGCCCCCAAAATCGTGGGAAGCGGACCACAAGACTCTGAATCCTAAAGAGAAAGGCCCGGCACACGCCGGGCCTTTCCTGTCGGGTCGAGAAGCTTACTTGACGGTCGGGAACGACTTGCCGTCCTTCCAGACGTAGATGTCGTAGACCGCATCCTTGATGTCGCCCTTGGCGTCGAACTCCAGCACACCGACGGCGGTATCGTACTTGCCCGAGCGCAACGCTGCCGCGACTGCAGCAGCATCAGTCGACTTCGCCTTGTTGGCGGCATCGGCCCAAGCCTTGACCGCGGCGTAGCTGAACAGCGTGTAGCCTTCCGGATTGTACTTGGCGTCGCGGAACTTCTTCACCAGCGGGGCATTCTTCGGGTCGTCCTCGGCCTTGGGCGGGAACGACATCAGCACACCGTTGGTCGCCGCGCCGCCCAACTGGGCGAACTCGGCAGTCTCGAGCGAGTCGAAGCCCATCATCTGCGCCGCCAGGCCCTGCTCACGCGCCTGCTTGATGATCAGCGCGCCCGCGGTGTGGTAGCCACCGAGAACGATGATGTCGATCTTCGCCTGCTTCATCTTGTTGATCAGCGCGGCGAAATCCTTGTCGGTGTCGTTGTAGGCCTCGTACATCGTCTCGCGCAGCCCGCCCTTGTTCAGGGCCTTCTTGGTCTCGTCGGCCACGCCTTTGCCGTAGGGCGACTTGTCGTGAAGGATCGCGACCTTGGCGCCCTTGTGGAACTTGTTGATGTAGGCGCCGACCGTGGCGCCCTGCACGTCGTCACGGCCGCAGGTGCGGAACACCGTGGTGTTGCCCTTGGCCGCGGCGTCGTCCGTCAGCTTCGGATTGGTCGAAGCCGGCGTGATCTGCAGGATCTTGCCTTCCTTGTAGATGTCCGACGCCGGGATCGACGAGCCCGAGCAGAAGTGCCCGGCCACGAAGACGACCTTGTCGGACACCATCTTGTTGGCAACCGCGGTCGCCTGCTTGGGGTCGCAGGCGTCGTCGCCGATCACGAGCTGGAGCTTCTGGCCGTTCACGCCACCGGCGGCGTTGATGTCCTGGACGGCCATCTCGGCGCCACGCTTGAGCTGTTCACCGAACGCGGCGTTCGAGCCCGTCATCGGGCCGGCCGAGCCGATCTTGATCTGCGCGAGCGCCGGCGTCGCCATCAAGGCGATCGCTGCGACGGCGAGCATACCGTAGGTTTTCTTCATGCTTGTCTCCCTGCTTGAGCCCCTCCACGGATGTGGAGCATTGCCGCCAGATTAGTGCCGCTCCTCCCAGCCCAGCAAGCCTTTGCGCTGGTAGAGCCAGGGATATTGGCGGACCATCTGGCGGGTCTGCGTTAGGCGGTAGGCGAAGGCGCCGATCGCCATCTGGACGCCCCAGCCCAGCAAAAAGCCGGCCACCGACCACAACTCTCCGCCCGCCAGGGCATAGTCGAGAAAGCGCAGCGTTGCCGAAAGAAGCCCGGTGTAGAAGACCATCTGGCCCCAATGGCGCCAGGTCGTGGCGACGGCATGGCCGGTCGCGAACGCCGCCGGCCCGATCACCACCAGGTTGAACAGCAGCACGTTGAACAGCGTGTCGCCGAACCAGTCGAACATGAAGGTGTCGATCGGGCTCATGGGAGCGGGCTCATCCGTGGCCGCCCTCGAGATAGGCCGCCCTGACTTCGGCATTTGCGAGCAGGTCGCGGCCGGCGCCGCTCAGCCGGACCCGGCCGTTGGCCAGGACATAGCCGCGGTCGGCCAGGCGAAGCGCATGATAGGCATTTTGCTCGACCAGGAAGATCGTCACCCCCTCTTCCCGCGCGATCCGGCCGATCACCTCGAAGATCTGCCGCACGATCAGCGGCGCCAGACCGAGCGACGGCTCGTCGAGCAGCAGGAGCCGCGGCC
>JAUXRT010000440.1 GCA_030681635.1 Reyranella sp. | reverse complement strand
GCTGCGGGCGGCGGGCGCCGTTATCCTGGGCAAGACCAACGTGCCCGAGCTCTGCATGGATTTTCAGACCGAGAGCCCGCTGTTCGGCACGACCAGGAATGCCTGGGACGCGCGGCGCACGGCCGGCGGCTCGACCGGCGGCGGCGGTGTCGCGGTGGCGGCGCGCCTGTCGCCGCTGGAAATCGGCAGCGACATCGGCGGCTCGGTTCGCAACCCCGCGCACTTCAACGGCATATTCTCCCTGAAGCCCAGCGAATGGCGAGTGCCCGGCCGCGGGCACGTCCCCGACTTGCCGGGTCTGACGCGGACGGTCCGCTACATGGGTGTTTTCGGCCCCCTCGCGCGCTCGGTCGCCGATCTCGAGACGGCGCTCCGGATCATCGCCGGCCCCGACGGCAACGAGGCCGAGGCAGCACCCGTGCCGCTGGGGCCGACACCTGCCTTCAAGCCCGGGGACCTGCGAATAGCGGTGCTCGACAGCAATCCGCTGGTCCAGGTTTCGGCCGATACAGCGGCCGTCGTCCAGGCCACCGCCCGTCTGTTGGGCAAGGCCGGCGCCAAGGTGAAGCGCGCCCAGCCCGCTTCCTTCGACTGGCAGCAGAGCTGGGACGACTGGTCCGACCTCTTGCAGTACGAGGTCCGCGCGCTCCAGCCTCTGGGCGAGCGCGAGCGCTTCTTCGCCAGGACCGACGCCGCCGATCCCTCGACGCGCTCGGTGGCGCGGGCGGCCCGTCTCGACATGGCGCAGTTCTTCGCCGTGCTCGATCGTCGCGATCGGGTGATACGTCAATGCGAGCAATTCCTCGACGACTACGACGCCTGGCTGATGCCGGTGATGCCGGATGCGGCCTTCATCCGCCAGAAGCCGAGCGAGCCGCTCCGCATCGACGGCGTCGACCATCCGTATTTCTTTGCCGGCACGTCCTACAACTACCTGGCCAACCTGACCGGCCAGCCGTCGATCGTGCTGCCGTGCGGCTTCTCGCGCGACGGCCTGCCGATCGGGCTGCAGCTTACCGGCAAGCGCTGGGGTGAGGCCAAGCTCCTGGGCGTGGCCAAGGCGCTGGAAAAACTCCTGCCGCCCTGTCCGGTACCGCCCAACTACAGCTGATCGATCACTCGATCTTCACGCCGGCCTTCTCGATGATCGGCGTCCATTTGGCGACCTCGGCCTTCTGATAGGCGGTGAAGGCGGCAGGCGCCATCTGCTCCGGCGTCGGGATGTCCTGGCCGAGGTCTTCGAGCTTGCGGCGGATCTCCGGGTCTTTCAGCGCCACGATGGCGGCAGCATTCAGCTTGGCGATGATCTCCGGCGGCGTGCCCTTGGGCGCCCACAGCCCGTGCCAGATCGCGACCTCGATGCCGGGGAAGCCGGCCTCGGCCGTCGTCGGCACGTCGGGGGCGGCGGCATTGCGCTCCTTGGCGGTCACGGCATAGACCTTGATCTTGCCGGCGCGCACATGCGGCAGCGAATTCGAGGACTGGTCGATCATGATCTGGATCTGGTTGGCGATCAGGTCCTGCACGGCCGGTCCCGTGCCGCGATAGGGCACGAGCTGGTAGTTGGTGCCGGTGGCAGCGAAGAAGGCGAGCACGCCGATGTGCGAGCCCGAGCCCATGCCGGCGGTGCCGCCCGAGATCTTGTCGGCGTTGGCCTTCAGGTAGGCGACCAGTTCCTTGAGGTCCTTGGCCGGCACCTGGTTCGACGTCACGACCAGCAGCGGATTGGACGGCAGCCGCGCGACCGGCACCAGGTCGTTCTGCAGGTCGTAGTTCAGATTCTTGTAGATCGCGTTGTTCACCACGTTGGTGCCGAGATGGCCGATGCCGATCGTGTAGCCGTCCGGCGTCGCGCGGGCGAGCTTGCCCATGGCGATGGTGCCCGCGGCCCCGGCAACGTTGTCGATGATGATCTGCTGGCCGAGCTCGCGGCCCATGCGTTCGCCCATGATGCGGGCCATCACGTCGGTCGGGCCGCCGGCGGCGAATGGAACGATCATGCTGATCGGCTTGGTGGGGTAGGCTTGGGCGAAGGCGGGGCTTGCGGCCGCCGTGGCGAGCAAGGCAAGGACAGTTCTACGCAGCACGGTTAATTCCTCCCTGAGTTTCTCGTTGGCTGAGTTTCTCGTTGATGGGGAGACTAGCCGTCCTGCGGCCTCAACGCCATCGCAGGGCGGGGGGCTCCCCCCGCCTCCTCGCCGGCCATTGTGATGAGCACGGTGCGGTTGGCGACCTGCTGGCCCTCCTGCACCGAAATCGATTCGATCCTGGCATCCAGCACGGCCTTGAGCTGGTGCTGGATCTTCATCGCCTCGAGCACCACCAGCGTCTGGCCGCGCGCCACCGTGTCGCCGGCGGCCACCTTGATGGCCACGATCCGCCCATCCATCGGGGCGCGCAGCTTGCCGTCGCTGCCCGCCGCCGCCGTGGCGGGCGGGGCATAGGTCTTGTCGGTGAAGCGCACGGTGAGCGCGTCGAGGTCGACGATGACGTCATCGCCATCGATGTGGAACGGCGCGTTTGCGCCGTCGGCGCTCGCGACCTGCAGCAGCCGCTCCAGGCCACCCGCCGCCAGCCGGATTGGCGCGGGCTCCGGGTTGGAGTTGCGCCAGCCGCGCAGCGGCGCCGGATAGCGCGCGGCCGAGGCGCGCCACAGCAGTCGCGCGGCGGTGTCCCAATGAGCGTCGCTGATCGCAGGTGCGGGGAACGCGTGCTTCGTGAGGAAGGCGGTCGTCGCCTTGCCGGCGGCGAAGTCGGGATGCTCCAGCAGGCGGATCAGGAAATGCCGGTTGGTGGTGGGTCCCAGGATCACCGTCTCGCGGAGCGCGCGCACCAGCCGCGTGCGGGCCTCCTCGCGCGTGGCGCCATGGGCGATCACCTTGGCGATCATCGGATCGTAGAAGGGCGAGATCGTCGAGCCGTCGGTCACGCCATAGTCCAGGCGCACGCCGGCGCCGGAGGCGGGCTGCCAGACGTCGACGCGGCCGGCCTGCGGCAGGAAGCCGTTGTAGGCGTCCTCGGCATAGAGGCGCACTTCGATGGCATGGCCTTTGAACGTCACCTGTTGCTGAGTGAGGGGCAGTCTTTCGCCGCGGGCCACGCGCAACTGCCATTCGACGAGGTCGAGGCCGGTGATCTCCTCGGTCACCGGATGCTCGACCTGCAGCCGCGTGTTCATTTCCAGGAAATAGAAGGCGCCGTCGCTGCCCAGCAGGAACTCGACCGTGCCGGCGCCGCGATAGCCGATCGCCTTGGCGGCGGCCACGGCCGCGGCGCCCATGCGGTCGCGCAGGCCGGCATCGACGGCGGGCGAGGGCGCCTCCTCGATCACTTTCTGATGGCGGCGCTGCACCGAGCAGTCGCGCTCGCCCAGGTGAATGACGTTGCCGTGGGCATCGGCGAAGACCTGGATCTCGACATGGCGGGCATCGACCACGGCCTTCTCGAGGATCAGCTCGCCCGAGCCGAAGGCGCTCTCGGCCTCGGCGCGCGCCGTGCGGATGGCCTCCAGGAGATCACCGTTGTGCTCCACGAGGCGCATGCCGCGTCCGCCGCCGCCCGCCGCGGCCTTCACCATCACCGGCAGGCCGATCTTGCGCGCTTCTTTCTCGAGGTTGGCGTCGCTCTGGTCCGCACCCTGATAGCCCGGCACGCACGGCACGCCTGATTCGATCATGCGCCGCTTGGCGGCGGCCTTGTTGCCCATGGCGGCGATGGCAGCCGGCGGCGGCCCGATGAACACAAGCCCCGCCTTCTCGCAGGCCGCCGCGAACTCGGCATTCTCGGACAGGAAGCCGTAGCCCGGATGGACCGCGTCGGCGCCGGACGTGTGGGCCGCCTCCAGGATGCGGTCGATGCTGAGATAGCTCTCGCCGACCGACGCCGGCCCGATGCGCACTGCTTCATCGCACACCGAGACGTGCAGCGCCGTCTTATCGGCATCGGAATAGACCGCGACGGTGCGGTAGCCCATCGCCTGGGCCGTCCTGTGGATGCGGACCGCGATCTCGCCCCGGTTCGCGATCAGGATCTTGGCAAAACCTGTCATTCGACAGCCCAGCGCGGCGGCCGCTTCTCCGCGAAGGCGCGCAGGCCCTCGGAGGCTTCGGTCCCGCGTCGCGCTTCGGCGAACTTGTCGGCGGCGAAGTCGAGGACCTGGGACAGCGGCTCGGTGCCCACCTTCATCACCACCTGCTTGGTGAGTGCATTGGCGATCGGCGCGCAGCGGTCGATCTGCTTCAGCAGCTCCTCCAGCTTGGCGTCGAGGGCCACCGAATCGGCCACGAGGTAATGGGCGATGCCTAGGCGCAGGGCTTCGGCACCCTTGAAGCGCGCGGCCGTGAGCGTGAGGTGACGCGTCTGCGGCACGCCGATACGGGCGGCGACAAAGGGCGCGATCTGGGCCGGCACGATGCCGATCGCCGTCTCGCTCATGGCGAAGCCCGCGCCCTCGGTGCAGATCGCGACGTCGGAGACGCAGAGGATGCCGAAGCCGCCAGCGATGGCGTAACCCTCGACCGCGGCCACCACGACCTGCGGGGTGGTGTTGACCATCTCCAGGAAAGTGCCGAACCCACGGTTCCAGACCGCGATCGGGTCCTTTTCGCCGGGCTTCGGCTTTTCGGTAAAGCTCTGCTCCATGCTCTTGAGATCGGCGCCAGCGCAGAAAGTGCCGCCGGCCCCGCGCAGGATCACGACCTTGATGTCGCGGCGGTCCTTCAGGATCTCGAACACCGACTTCAACTCGCCGATCAAGGTCGGGTTGAGCGCGTTCTTCACCTCGGGACGGTTGAGCGTCACATGCAGGCGCGAACGCTCGCGATGCAGCAGCAGCGTGTCGTACTTATCGGCGAATTCGGCCATCTGGTCCTCAGCGGTTCTCGAGCCGCGGTCGCGTGCCCATGTGCTTGGAGATGATCTGCAGCTTGACCTCGTCGGCGCCGCCGCCGATCGAGGCCAGGCGCGAATCGCGGAAGGCGCGCGCCACGGGATTGTCCCACAGGTAACCCGCGCCGCCCCAGTATTGCAGGCAGCCGTCGGTCACGAGACGGACCATGCGGCCGGCTTTCAGCTTGGCCATCGACGCCAGCATCGTCACATCGGCGCCGTCGAGATATTCCTCGCAGGCGCGGTAGCAGAGCGAGCGCACCAGCTCGACCTCGGTGCTGAGCTCGGCCAGCTTGAAATGGATCACCTGGTTGTCGAGCAAGGGGCGGCCGAACACCTTGCGTTCGCGGGTATATTCCGCCGTCAGGTCGATCAGGCGGCCCATGCCGACCACGGCACTGATCGCGCCCCACAGCCGCTCCTCCTGGAACTGCTGCATCTGATAGACGAAGCCCATGCCTTCCTGGCCGATCAGGTTGCCCACCGGCACCTTCACTTCGTCGAGGAAGATCTGCGCAGTGTCGGAGCTGCGCATGCCGAGCTTGTCGAACTGCTTCACGATCTCGACGCCCTTCGTCTTCATCGGCAGGCAGATCAGCGACTTGTTCTTGTGGACCGGGCCTTCGCCCGTGGAGGCAAGCAGACACATCCAGTCGGCCTGGGTGCCGTTGGTCGTCCACATCTTGCCGCCGTTGATCACCCAGTCGCCGCCGACCTTGCGCGCCGTCGTCTTGATCGAGGCGACGTCGGAACCGGCGCCCACTTCGGAGACGCCGAGACAGGCCACGTAATCGCCGCTGATCGAGGGCGCCAGGAACTCGCGGCGCAGCGCATCACTGCCGTAGCGGGCCAGCGCCGGCGTCGCCATGTCGGTCTGCACGCCGATCGCCATCGGCACCGAGCCGCAATGGATGTGGCCCAGCTCCTCGGCCATCACCATGGCGTAGGAATAATCGAGCCCCATGCCGCCGTATTCGGTGGGCTTGTTGATGCCGAGCAGGCCGGCGTCGCCCAGCTTCTTGAAGACCTCGTGGGCCGGGAAGATGCCGTCCTCCTCCCACTTGTCGACATGCGGATTGATGTCCTTGTCGATGATCGTCCGCAGCGTGCGGCGGATCTCGTCGTGTTCCTGGGTGAATTGCATCTAACGATTTCCGAGACGAGGCAAGGTGCCCATCAACTTCGAAATGATCTGCAGCATGACCTCGTCGGCGCCGCCGCCGATCGAGCCCAGGCGGCCGTCGCGATAGCCGCGCGCCACGGGATTGTCCCAGAGGTAGCCGGCGCCGCCCCAGTATTGCAGGCAGGAGTCGGAGACCTCGCGGCGGAGCCGGCCGGCCTTCAGCTTGCCCATCGAGGCCAGCATGGTGACGTCCTTGCCGGCGAGATAATCCTCGCAGGCGCGGTAGACGATGGAGCGCAGCGCCTCGACCTCGCTCTTGAGCTCGGCCAGGCGGAAATGGACGACCTGGTTGTCGAGCAGCGGCTTGCCGAACACCTTGCGCTCGCGCGTGTAGTCGATGGTGGCGTTGATCAGCCGCTCGCAGGTCATGAGCGAGCCGGCGCCAGCCCACAGCCGCTCCTCCTGGAACTGCTGCATCTGGTAGATGAAGCCGGAGCCCGGCTGGCCGATGGTGTTGCGCACCGGCACCTTCACATTGTCGAAGAAGGTCTGCACGGTATCCGAGGCGCGCATGCCGAGCTTGTTCAGCTTCTTGGCGACGGTGATGCCCTTGGTCTTCATCGGCACCACGATCAGCGACTTGTTCTTGTGCGCCTGGCCGTCGCCAGTGTTGGCCAACAGGCACATCCAGTCGGCCTGGGCGCCGTTGGTCGTCCACATCT
>JAUXRT010000434.1 GCA_030681635.1 Reyranella sp. | reverse complement strand
CTCGACATCGACACGCAGGACGTGCTGCAGGCGGCCGGCACCAAGTGGAATTTCCTGCCGTTCCGGCCCGGCCTGGTCGGCGGCCACTGCATCGGGGTCGATCCGTTCTACATCGCCCACAAGGCCGAGTCGGTCGGCTATCACCCGCACGTGATCCAGTCCGGGCGGCGGGTCAACGACAGCATGGGAGTCTACGTCGCCAATCGCGTGGCCCGCAGCGTCATGCGAAGCGCCGGTGACGGCAGGCCCGTGGTGACCCTGCTCGGTGTCACCTTCAAGGAAAACGTGCCGGACACCCGCAATACGCGGGTTGTCGACATCGCGCGCGAACTGCAGGACTTCGGCATCACCGTTCAGCTGCACGATCCGATGGCCGACGGTGACCTGTTGAAGCGCGAATATGGCCTGTCGCTCACGCCGCTCGACCGGCTGCAACCCGCCGACGCCGTCGTTCTGTCGGTCGCCCACCGCAGCTACCGGGACGGCGGCTGGGATCTGGTGAGACCTCTGCTGAAGCCGGCCGGGGGCTTCGTGGCCGACATTCCCGCCGCGCTCGACCGGGCGACGACGCCGGCCGGCGTGACCCTGTGGCGCCTCTAGACGGACATTCGATGACCGGTACGGAAGAGAACCCCTTCCCCAAGGGGAACGACCTGTTCCGCTTCAGGCGTTGCCTCGACTTCCTGGCCGCGCAAGGCGGCGAGATAGAGCCGGATTCCGAGTGGCTGGATCTGGGCTGCAATCAGGGGCAGTTCCTCAGAATGCTGGTCCGTATGCACAAGGTGCGCGCCGTGGGATTCGATGATTGGAATCCGGCACAGCGTACCCCGGAGGAAGGGCCGCCGTGGGAGTACTACAAGGCCGACCTCGAGCGGGAACTGCCCTGGGACAAGCCCGTGCCTTTCATCTCGGCCTTCGAAGTGCTCGAGCATATGATCGACACCGACGGTTTCCTGCAGCGCATCTTCGACAGGCTGATGCCCGGCGGATGGCTGGTGATGTCGACTCCCAACATCAACAGCCTGCGCAACCGGGTGACCGTGCCCCTCGGGATCTACCCGACCGGGCTCGAGTACCGGACGCAGATCCACCATGTGCGGCTATACAACGTGGCGATGCTGAAGAAACATCTTCGCGATACCGGCTTCGAGCAGATCTCGCTCCGCGGCGTCGCCTTTCTGCCGTTCTCGTCGCCCTTCGGAGAAAGTAGATTGAGCGAACGGCTGGCTGACATGTTTCCGAGCCTCTGCTCGAACATCATCGCCGTGGCGCGGAAGCCCTGATCTTCCGATCTCCCGGCAGCGCAACGAGGAACCGATCATGCGTGTATTGGTAGCAGGTGGCGCGGGCTATATCGGTTCGCATACGTGCAAGGCCCTTGCCCAGGCCGGGCACCTTCCGATCGTCTACGACAACCTGGCGGCGGGCCATGCCTGGGCCGCGAAGTGGGGGCCGCTGGAACAGGGCGACCTCAACGATCCGGCGATGCTGGGGGCCGCAATGCGCCGTCATCGACCCGATGCCGTCATCAACTTCGCCGCCCTCGCCTATGTGGGTGAGTCGATGAAGGAACCGACGCTCTACTACCGAGCCAACGTCGCCAGCGTGATCACGCTGCTGGAGGCGATGCGCGCGCACGACGTCGGCTCGATCGTGTTTTCCAGTTCCTGCGCGACCTATGGCGTGCCGCAGCGTCTTCCGATCGTCGAGACCATGGCGCAGAATCCGATCAATCCCTATGGCCGCTCCAAATGGATGGCGGAACAGATCCTGCGTGATGCCTGTGCGGCGCACGGCCTCGGCGCCGTCGCGTTGCGCTACTTCAATGCCGCCGGGGCCGACGCCGACGGCGAACTGGGCGAGGAGCACGATCCCGAGACCCACCTCATTCCGCTGGTGTTGCAGGCGGCCCTTGGCACCCGGCGCAGCATCTCCATCTTCGGGACCGACTACGAGACACCGGATGGCACGTGCATTCGCGACTATGTCCATGTGACCGATCTCGCCGCCGCCCATGTTGCGGCGCTTTCGGCGTGCCGGGGAGGGCAGTTCTTGGCCTGCAATCTCGGCACGGGGCAGGGCGTCAGCATCAACGACGTCATCGGCCGGTCGCGCGCGATCACCGGCAGGGCGATCGTCGCCGAGGTCGCGGCGCGGCGGCCCGGCGACCCGGCTAGTCTCATCGCCGATGCTTCGCTGGCGAGGACGGCGTTGAAGTGGGAGCCTGTTTGCTCCGACATCGACAACATCATCCATAGCGCCTGGCGCTGGATGTCGGAGCATCGCTCGCGTGTGGCTGGTCGCTGACCTCGTCGACGCCGCGCCCTCCCTGGTTCTTTCGCCTCCGGCGGTCTGTCCCCATCGAATGCCTCACCCGCCGACGGCATTTGACTGTCCAAGGAGAGTAGCCTAACGTTAGTTAGAATGGTCACGACAGACGAAGTGATTGATACCCGCCGCCGGATTCTCGACGTCGCTGCTCGTCTGTTCCGTGAACAGGGCTATGCCGGTGTGTCGCTGCGCGCGATCGCGCGGGAAGCCGACATGAAGGCCGGCAGCTTCTACTACCATTTCGCCTCCAAGGAGGACCTCGTCGTCGATGTCCTGAACGAAGGCATTCGCGCCGTGCGCGACTCCGTCGAAAGGGCGATGCAGTCGCTTGGTCCCGATGCGGACGGATCCACGATCCTGCGCACGGCGGTCCATGCGCATCTGACCAGCTTGCTCCGGTTGAGCGACTACACCTCCGCGAATGTCCGTGTCTTCGGGCAGGCGCCCGAGGGCGTGAGGGTGAAGGCGCTGGCCACGCGTCGAGGCTATGAGACGTTCTGGGACGATCTGCTGGGACTGGCCCAAAGACGAGGGGGCCTTCGCGGCGATGCGGACCTACGTGTTGCCCGCCTCGTCATTTTCGGCGCCCTGAATGCCTCGCTGGAATGGTTCAGGCCCGATCGCGGCAGCATCGAGCAACTGGCCGACAGCTATGCGGATCTGCTGTGGCGCGGTCTGCGTCCCGAGGCACTCAAGAGTTAAGGCGTAAGGCTGGAACATGGCGCAACTGACGACAAATGTTGATCCGCGCTCGGCGGAATACCGGGAGAACCACGCCGCGTTCGAGCAGCGTCTGTTGCTGCTGCGCGACCGGCTGCGCTATGCGGCGACTGGCGGGCGCGATGCGCATGCGGCCCGCCACAAGGCGCGCGGCAAGCTGTTGGTGCGGGACCGGATCGATCTCCTCGTCGACCCCGGAAGCCCGTTTCTGGAGATTGCGCCGCTCGCCGCCTGGGGCCAGTACGACAATGAGGTTCCCGGCGCCGGTTTGCTCGTAGGAGTTGGAATCGTCGCGGGCGCGCCCTGCATGATCATTGCCAATGATGCGACGGTCAAAGGCGGCTCGTTCTATCGCGAGACCGTCAAGAAACATATCCGCGCGCAGGAGATCGCCGAGGCGAACCGGCTTCCTTGCATCTACCTCGTGGATTGCGGCGGCGCGAACCTGCCGCAACAGGACCAGGTCTTTCCCGACAAGGATCACTTCGGCAACACGTTCCTGCGCCAGTGCCGCATGTCTGCCAGCGGCCTGCCGCAGATTTCGGCCGTATTCGGGGGCTGCACCGCAGGCGGCGCCTACATTCCGGCGCTGTCGGACGAGGTGGTGATGGTGCGCGGACAGGCGCGCATTCACCTGGGCGGACCGTCGATCGTCAAAGTCGCCATCAATGAGGACATCGACGGTGAAACCCTCGGCGGGGCGGAGATGCACACCAGGGTCTCCGGCGTGTCGGACTATCTGGCGGCGGATGAGTATGAGGCCATCGCCAAGCTGCGTGAGATCATCGCGTCGCTGGGAATCGAGCGGAACATCGCGCCGCCCAGGCCCGTGGTGCCGCCCCGCATCGGGGCCGAGACATTGACCGGCGTCATCCCGGTGGATCGCAGAAAGCCCTACGACGTGCGGGAGGTGATCGCCCGGCTGGTGGATGCGAGCGATTTCATCGAGTTCAAGCCGGAGTGGGGCGAGACGCTGGTGACCGGCACGGCCCGGGTGCACGGGTTTTCAGTGGGCATCCTGGGCAACAACGGCTCGCTGCATTCGGACAGCTCGTTGAAGGCGGCGCACTTCATCTCGATGTGCGATCAGCGCGGCATCCCGCTGCTGTTCCTTCAGAATATCTCGGGCTTCATGGTCGGGAGCGAGGCGGAGCGCGGCGGCATCGCCAAGAATTCCGCAAAAATGGTCTACGCCATGGCCACCGCAAAGGTGCCGCGGTTCACCGTGATCATCGGCGGATCCTATGGCGCGGGGAACTATGGCATGTGTGGCCGCGGGTTCTGGCCCGAGTTCCTGTTCACCTGGCCGACTGCCGAATGCGCCACCATGAGCGCCGACATCGCCGCCAATGTCATGCTCGAGCTGCGACGCGGCAGCGTGAGCAAGGGCACGCCCGATCAGTCCGAACTTGGCGGCATCGACGCCGCCGTCCGCGCGCAATACGCCGAGCAATCCGATCCCTACTTCGCGACGTCACGGCTGTGGGATGACGGGATCATAGAGCCGGCGCAGACCCGCGATGTCCTGGGGCTGTGCCTGGCGCTGTCGCTGAGTGCCGGCGATCAGCCGCGGCGCGACACCCGCGTCTTCCGCATGTGAATGGCTGGATCCGATGACAATGCTAGAGAAATTCGAGACGATCGCGATCGACATGGACGGGCGGGGTGTCGCGACCCTGACGCTGAAGCGGCCCGAAGTGCACAATGCCTTTAACGAGACGATGATCGCGGACCTCACGCGCGCGGCGGCCCTGCTGGGCCAGCACCCTGCGGTCCGGGTCGTCGTGCTGACAGGCGAGGGGGGAAGCTTCTCCGCCGGCGGAGACATCCGCTGGTTTCGTCGTTCGGTCGAGGCCACACGGGTAGAACGGGTGGCGGGCAGCGCGGCGCTGGCGACGATGCTGCGCGCCTTGGACGAGATGCCGCGACCCCTGGTCGGAAAGGTCAACGGGCAGGCCTACGGCGGAGGGACGGGACTGATCGCGGTCTGTGACATAGCGATCGGGGTCGAGGACGCCAGGTTCGGCCTCACCGAAGTCCGCCTGGGCCTGGTCCCCGCGAACATTTCACCTTTCGTCGTGCGCCGCATCGGGGCACGCAATGCCCGCCGGATCATGCTGTCGGGACGCCTCTTCGGCGCAGACGAGGCATTGGCGCTTGGGCTTCTGGACGGCACTGCCGCGCCCGAGGAGATGGATGCGGCGATCGAGGTGGAGGTCGGGCATCTCCTGCAGGCGCCACCGGGTGCGGCGGCGGCGACAAAACGCCTGATCCGTTATGTCGACCGGCACTCGATGGACGAGTGCATGATCTACACCGCCGACTGTCTCGCGGATGCCTGGGAAACCGAGGAAGGCCAGGAGGGCATCGCCAGCTTCCTCGAAAAGCGCCGCCCGGCGTGGGCGAAGAAATGAACCGCCTTCCTCAAAGCCTTCTCATTGCCAACCGTGGCGAGATCGCGGTGCGGATTGCCCGGACCTGCCGGTCCCTCGGCATTCGGTCCGTGGCGGTCCATTCGGTGGCTGACGCTGACGCGCTGCACGTCCATCTGTGTGACGCGGCGGTGGAGCTGAGCGGGCCCGCACTGTCGTCGGGCTACCTCGATGGCGCCCAGATCATTCGCGCAGCGATCAGCGTGGGGGCCGAGGCTGTCCATCCCGGCTACGGCTTCCTGGCCGAGAACGCAGCCTTCGCTGCGGATTGCAAAGCAGCCGGCCTGATTTTCGTCGGGCCGTCGGCAGAGGCCATCGCGCAGATGGGCGACAAGATCGCCTCCAAGCGACTTGCCGAGAAGGCAGGGGTCCCTGTCGTGCCTGGCGTCGAGGAACAGAGTGACGCTGCGGATCGGGACACCGCCCTGATCGAGGCAGCGCGCGGGCTCACCTTTCCGCTGCTGGTCAAGGCGAGTGCCGGAGGCGGAGGCAAGGGCATGCGCATCGCAGAAGCGCCTGACGCCCTTGCCGCGGCCATTGCCCTTGCCCGGCGCGAGGCGAAAGCGGCCTTTGGCGATGACCGCATGCTGATCGAGCGGTTCGTCGCCAATCCGCGCCATGTCGAGGTTCAGGTCTTCGGCGACAAGCACGGCAACATGGTTCACCTGCACGAGCGTGACTGCTCCATCCAGCGTCGCCATCAGAAGCTGATCGAGGAGGCGCCCGCGCCGGGCCTGTCGGACAAGACCCGGGCCGCCCTGCACGAGGCCGCGCTGCGTCTGGCGCGACAGATTGGCTATGACAACGCCGGGACGGTCGAGTTCGTGCTCGACGCCGCGACCCATGAGTTCTTCTTTCTGGAGATGAACACGCGTCTGCAGGTCGAACACGCGGTGACAGAGGCGATCCTCGGCGTCGATCTGGTCGAATGGCAGATCCGGGTGGCTTGCGGACAGGTACTTCCCGCCGCTCAAGGCGATCTGTCGCCCGTTGGCTGGGCGATCGAAGCGCGGCTCAATGCGGAAGATCCGGCCGCCGACTTTCGTCCGCAGACGGGGCGCGTCGCACATGTGACCGTGCCGCATGGCCCCGGGGTCCGGTTCGAGACCGGTATCGCTGCCGGGCAAATGATCTCGCCCTTCTACGATCCCACGCTGGCGAAGGTCATCGCCCATGGATCGGACCGCGCCACCGCGATCAGCCGGCTTCGGAACGCGTTGAGCGTAACCTCCGTGCTGGGGCTGAAGACAAACGGGTCCTTCCTGCATCGCATACTCGGGCACGAAGCCTTCGCCAGTGGTGAGGCGACGACGCAATTCCTGACCCGGCATTTTCCGGATGGCTGGGCGTCGAAGCCTGATCCGCTGGACATTGTCGCGGCCATCGCCGCGGCCTGTGCAGGAGCGGAGGCCGCTCCTTCGGCATCACCCTGGACAACGCTGACTTCCTGGCGGCTGGGCGCCGGGGCAGGGCTCGCTGCACGCATGTCCATCGTTCTGCTCGATGAGGCCGGCGAACGCCATGCCTCCTGGGTGCGCATGGGTGACGGACGACTGGCGGTTTCCGCGGTCGGCGATGACGAGGTGGATCCCTCGGTATTCGGATACGTCTTTCGCGATGGCGCCCTGACATTGATGCAGGAGGGACGCGCGACACGGTATTTTTCCCGGGTCGAGGGCGATGAAATCCACCTCGATGGAGGTGGCAGCGTCCGCCTGTTCCGCAAGCTGGCAGGCCTGGGCGCCTGGAAGTCGAAGGCGGCGGCCGCCGAAGGTGGAGGGGGCGGGGTCGTTCGTGCCCCGGGGCCGGGACGGATCGTGTCCGTCGAAGTCGCGGTGGGCGATCAGGTCAAGGTCGGCGCGCCGCTTGTTGTCATCGAATCGATGAAGATGTTCCAGACGATCACCGCCCGAGTGCGTGGGCAGGTCACGGCAGTCGGATGCGCCGCCAACCAGGCTGTCAGCGGCGGCGATCTTCTTATCGAGATTGCATCGGACGAAACGTCAAAAGAGGAAACATGATTCGCCATTCCATCTATTCCAACGAGACCGTCGAGTCCCTTCGCGACCAGGTGCGCCGCTTCGTCGACCTGGAAGTGAAGCCGCATGCGAGTGCTTGGGAGGAAGCAGGCAAGGTCCCCCGTGAGGTCTTGCGCAAGATGGGCGAGCTGGGGTTCTTCGGCATCCGCTACCCCGAGAAATTCGGCGGCGCCGAAATGGACACGCTCGCCACTGTCGCCTTTGTCGAGGAGCTCTCGCGCTCGACATACGCCGGATTCAACATCACAGCGCTGGTCCACACCGACATGGCCTCGCCACATCTGGCGCGGTTCGGCACGCCGCAGCAGCTCGAGCGCTACATGCCTGACGTGGTGGCGGGTCGCCTCATCACCGGCGTTGCCGTGACCGAACCGGGCGGCGGCTCGGACGTACAGGCGTTGCGGACGGTGGCGTCGAGGCGCGGCGATGGCTGGGTGCTGAACGGAACCAAGATATTCATTACCAACGGTGTGTACGGAGACCTGTTCTTCGTCGCCGCTCGCACCGACCCGGACGCGAAGAGTTCCCGCGGCGTGTCGATGTTCATTGTCGAGAGGAATACGCCGGGCTTCAGCGTCGGCAGAAAACTGGACAAGATGGGCTGGCGCAGTTCGGATACGGCCGAACTGGTCTTCCAGGACTGCGAACTGGCCGGTGACGCATTGCTGGGCGAGGAGAATCGCGGCTTCTACGCGATCATGAAGAATTTCCAGAACGAGCGGATCGTCCTGGGGGCGATGGCCGTCGGCGAATCGCAGGCAGCCATCGATCTCACTCTGGAGTACGTCAAGGGCAGGACTGCTTTCGGTGCGACACTTTGGGACAAGCAGGCGATTCGCCAGCGCCTGGCGATGCTACAGGCGGAAGTCGAGGCAGCCCGCCAACTTACCTACCATGCCGCCTGGCTGGACGCGCGAGGCGCGGATGCGACGCGCGAGGTCTCGATGGTCAAGGCGCTGTGCGGCGAACTGGTCAACCGCGTGACCTACGCCTGCCAGCAGTTCCACGGCGGCTACGGCTATATGCGCGAATATCCGATCGAGCGGATGGTACGCGATGCCCGCGTGCAGGCCGTTGGCGGCGGCGCAACGGAAGTGATGCTCGAGGAGATCGCCAAGCGCATGTGACGTGTCATCCGTCACGCCCATCGGAAGCCTGGCGGATCAACCGCGACCGCTGCCGCGGGAAGGGGAGCCTTTCCCGCCGCGCAGCAGGGAGGCGGCGGCATGTTTTGCGGTCGCCCCCCGTCGTTCGAGCAGTTGAACGAAGCGCGCGGTAGCGGGCGAGAAGGCCCGGCCCCGCAGGGAAATGACCGAAACGCTTCGCCGCAGCCGCGGCGAGCTGATCGTCAGGCCCCTCAGGTTGCGCTGGCTGACCGTTGTCAGCGCGAGCCTGGGCAGTATGGCGACTCCAAGTCCGGCCGCCGCCATACCGAGAAGCGTATGATAGTGCAGGACCTCGATTTTCGGCGTCAGAGTGATGCCAATCGACGAGAATGCCTCGTCGACCATTCGGCGAATGGCGGAATTTCTCGGCATTACCAGCACGGGGTGGTTGGCGATCTCCTTCAGGGTAATGGTTGAGCGCGCATCGAAGACGGAAGGCCGGGACACCACGGCGCATATGTCCTCCTCCCACAGCTCGCGAAAGTCGAACGCCGTCTCCGTCGCAATGGTGGGGCCAATGCCGAAATCGGCGTTCTGATTGCGGACGTCTTCGAGCATGTCGTAGGCGTGGGCTTCGCGCATGTGGAGGACGACCTCGGGATAGGCCGCCTGAAAATCGGCGACGAGCCGGGGCAGCCAGCCGCCGCCGACCGTCGGCGAGCACGCCAGATGAATTCGGCCCTGCTTGTACTCGACGATTTCCTGGATATCCCGCACGCCGGTGCTGAGCTCGCCGAAGGCGCGCCGTGCGTGCTGCAGAAAGCGTTTGCCCTCGGCCGTCAATTCCACGCGTCGCGTGGTTCGATGAAACACGGCGACGCCAAGCTCCTGCTCGAGTTGCTGGATCTGCGCGGAAATGGCCGATTGCGACCGCCGCAGCACCTCCGCCGCCAGCCTGAAACTTCCGCCATCGGCCACCGCCACAAATGTCTCAAGTTGCTTGATGGTGATGGCCCGAAGATTGATCTGCTGCATTGGATAATCGCCCACAATTTCCTAATAGACAGATTAAAGACACGAACTCTAGTTTGCCTACGACAAACTACAAAATCGAAGGCGGTCGGTGGGGATATGACGTTGACGTCGAAGGAGCATCGCCCGGCCTTGTGCGCATTTCGGAGAGCGCGAAGGGCGATGGGCGGCAACGTCACTGTGCCGCTGCAGTCGCTGTCTGCTGTTCGATCAACGGCGACAGTCGACTGACGGTCGGGCCTTCCCCAGGGAAGAGCCGGCCGTCGCATCACAAGCGACCATAAACAACAGAATGGGAAGAAGGAGAGAGGGATAATGACACGCGTTGTCGGTCGACGGAGCGTTATTGCAGCTGCCTCGGTGCTATCACTATCGCTGTCGGCAAGGGCACAGTCGGTCTACCCCGACCGCCCCGTCAAATTCGTCGTACCGTTTCCACCGGGCCAGGCAGCCGACACGTTCGCACGGATGATGGCCGATCGACTGTCGCCTGTGTGGAAGCAGCAAGTCCTGGTCGAAAACAAGGGCGGAGGTGCCGGCATTCCGGCGACGGAGAGCGTGAAGAATGCCACGCCCGACGGCAACACGCTGCTGATCGGTTCGAGCGGTACGCTCGGCATCAATCCGGGCCTGTTCGGCGCCAAGCTGCCATACAACGCGATCACCGATTTCGCGCCGTGCTCGAACATCTTCCGGGTGCCATTGGTGATCACGGCGCACCCGTCGCTTCCCGCCAACACGGTGGCCGAGCTGATCGCGCTTGCCAAGAAGGAGCCGGGCGCACTCGGCTACGGCGTGCCCGGTGTCGGCAGCTCGCTGCATCTGGCGATGGAATTGTTCAAGCACGACGCCGGGATCGACATCCGGAGCGTTCCGTACAAAGGCAGCGGTCCGGCGGTGGCCGACCTGATCGGCGGTCATATCAAGCTGATGATGGACAGCGTCACCTCGGCGTTGCCGCACGTGCGTGAAGGCCGCATCAAGGCCATCGCGGTGACCACCACCAAGCGCGCCCCGCAGATGCCCGATGTGCCTTGCATAAGCGAGACCATCCCCGGGTTCGAGGCCGCCGGCTGGGCCGGCATCGTCGCGCCGGCCAAGACGCCGCGTCCCATCGTCGAGAAGATCAGTGCGGATATGCGTGCACAGATCAACCAGCCGGAGGTTACCAAGCGCATCATCGAACTGGGCGGCATTCCCGATCCGGGCACGCCCGACCAGTTTCATGCGTTCATCAAGGCCGAGGTCGCCAAGTGGACCGAGGTCGTGCGCATCTCGGGCGCGAGGGTCGATTGATGCCGCTGCCCGGATCCGGTCGGTGACCGGGTCCGGGCGGCGATCTTTGCTCGTCCATCTTCGCGAACGACGGAAGCATGAAGTGATGCATCGGCTTGACGCCATTGGCGGCCATTCAAAGCCGACGACCATTTTTCCTTACCGCCGCTTCCCCGCTGCATCATTTGTGAGAGTTGAACAATGTCGACCCAATCAATGCCTTCGCGCCCATTCCGGATTCAGCGCTCCGAGCTGGCCGTTCCGGCCACCTCCGCTCATTTCTTCGAGAAAGCGGCGAAGGGACCTGCCGACACCATCTTCTTCGACCTGGAGGATGCCGTGTCGCCCGACCGGAAAGCCGAGGCGCGCCGGGCAACGATCGATGCGTTGAACGACATCGATTGGGGACGCAAGACAATGGCGGTGCGGGTGAACGGCCTCGACACCGAATGGGCGCACAGGGACATCATCGATGTGGCCTCGAGCTGTCCGCGACTCGACCTGATCATGCTGCCGAAAGTCGGGACGGCTTTCGATGTGCAGTTCACCGCGGCGCTTCTGACCGGAATCGAGAAGGAAACCGGTCGGTCGTCGAGGATTGGCATCGAACTGCTGATCGAAACCACGCTTGGGCTGGCGAATGTCGAGTCCATCGCCGCTTCCTCGGATCGTCTCGAGGCGATGATTTTCGGAATTGGCGACTACTCCATCAGTCTGCAGACGTTTGAAACGATGATCGGCGCTTCCAATCCGGACTACGCGGTGCTGACCGACCCGGATGCGAAAGGCGTCCGGTCCCTGCATTGGAACGATCACTGGCACTTCGCCTCGGCGCGCATATCCAATGCCTGCCGGGCCTACGGGCTCCGGCCGATCGATGGGCCGTACACGAACTTCGGAGACCCCGAAGGGTACAAGGCGGCCGCGCGACGCTCGCGTGCCCTGGGGTTCGAGGGCAAATGGGCGATCCATCCGAGCCAGGTGCCTCTGGCCAACGAGGTTTTTAACCCGTCCGACGTCCAGATCCAGTGGGCCAACGAGATCATCGAGGAGATCTCCAAGGCACAGGCAACCGGCCGCGGCGCATTCGCGCTGCGCGGTCAGCTGATCGATCTGGCGCATCTGAAGCTGGCGCGGAACATTCTCGACCGGCGTGACCTGCTGGCGTCCAACTGAAATTTCGAAAAGAAGGAACATATCGTGGAGAAAATTCCAGAGGGTGCGCTCGCGGGTATTCGCGTGCTGGACATCGCGACATTCCTGGCGGCGCCGTTTTGCGGCACCGTCATGGCCGATTTTGGCGCCGAGGTGCTCAAGGTCGAGATGCCGAAGGTCGGTGATCCGCTGCGCCGCTTCGGCACCGAGACGGCGTGCAAGGACACGTTCGTGTGGATGAGCGAGGCGCGGAACAAGAAATCCATCACGCTCGACCTGCGCCAGCCCAAGGGCGTGGAGCTGCTGCGCAAGCTGGTCGCGCAATCCGATGTCGTGATCGAAAACTTCCGCACCGGCACCCTGGAGAAGTGGGGGATCGGCTACGAGGACCTCAAGCGGGTCAATCCGAAGATCATCATGCTCCGGATCACCGGCTACGGGCAGACCGGCCCGTACAATACCCGGCCGGGATTCGCCAGGATTGCGCACGCCTTCAGCGGTCTTGCGAATCTCGCGGGCGAACCGGGCCGCATACCGGTGATGCCGGGTTCGACGTCGTTGGCGGATTACATGTCGGGTGTTTGGGGGGCTCTGGGCGTCCTGATGGCGCTGCGGTCGCGGGACCGAACCGGGGTCGGCCAGTTCATCGATATCGGCCTCTATGAATCGACCTTCCGCATGATGGATGAGATGGCTTCGGTTTATGCGCATTCCGGCTTTGTCCGGGAACGCATGGGCCCGGATACGGTCAACATCGTCCCCCACAGCCACTACGAAACCAAAGACGGCCGCTGGGTGGCCATCGCTTGTTCCAGCGACAAGATGTTCACGCGGCTCGCCCACGTCATGGGCGACCCGGATCTAGCCGCTCCCGACCGGTTCGAGAAGATGGACGATCGGCTGGCTGAGCGGGAAAAGGTCAACGGCATCGTTTCAGACTGGACCCGGAGCTACTCCGCCGACGATATCGTGAGCAAGTGCAATGAGGGCGGCGTGCCCTGTTCGATCCTGATGAGCATCAAGGACATCTTCGAGGATCCGCACTACCAGGAGCGGGGCAATCTGGTCACGGTCAACGATCCGCGCATCGGCGATGTCGTCGTGCCGGTTGCGGTGCCGCGTCTCTCCGGCACGCCAGGGCGCATCAACCATCTCGGCCCGGCACTGGGCTCGAGCAATGACGAAATCTACCGGGGCCTTCTTGGCATCGATGATGCGACGTACGCCGAGCTGGAAAAGCAGGGTGCCATCTGACGGAGGATCGCGAGGCAGCGGCACGCGTCACTGCGGCAGTTGCACAGGGTATCTGAATCGCCCAACGGAAGGTGGCTACCGCCACCTTCCGTCGCGAAGGGATGCGGGAACGATCACGGCTAACAGATAAGCGAAGAGTGCAGGACATGGCTAATCCACAGAAGAGACCGATGGCGCTGGTGGCATTCCTGCAGGCGCAGAACTGCTCGAACTTTCCTGCATCCTGGCGTCATCCACAGACGACGCCCGACTTTCTGACGCCTCAATATTATCAGCGTATCGCCCGGACGCTGGAGGACGCCCGCTTCGACTTGGCGTTCTTCGACGACCGGCTGGCCATGCCCGACAAGTTCGGTGACGACTATGCGGCCGCCGTTCGCCACGGTGTCCGGGTCGTGAAGATGGATCTGCCGTCGATCATGACGGTCATGGGAATGGCGACCCGCCATCTCGGCTTGGGCGGGACCTATTCGACCACATACTATGAGCCCTTCCATGTGGCGCGCACTTTCGCGACGCTCGACCTCATGCTCGGCGGACGCGCGGCCTGGAACGTGGTGACGTCGCTGAACGATTCCGAAGCGATGAACATGGGCCAGCAGAAGCACCTGGGTCACGACGATCGATACGATCGCGCCGATGA
>JAUXRT010000412.1 GCA_030681635.1 Reyranella sp. | reverse complement strand
CGCAGGTCAGGCCCTCGCGCATGTCGTCGCCGGTGAGGGTGACCTTCTCCTTCTTGGAGTGGCCGCTTTCGTCGGCATATTTGTTGAGCGTGCGGGTGAGCGCGCCGCGGAAGCCCGCGAGATGGGTGCCGCCGTCGCGCTGCGGGATGTTGTTGGTGAAGAACAGCATCGTCTCGTGATAGCTGTCGTTCCACTGCATCGCGACTTCGACGGTGATGCCGTCCTTTTCGCCGCGGATCGACACCGGCGGGCTGTGCAGCACCGTCTTGTTGCGGTCGAGGTACTTGGCGAAGGCTTCGACGCCGCCGTCGTAATAGAGTTCCGAGACCTTGGGCTCGGCGCCGCGCTCGTCGGTCAGCACGATCTTGACGCCGGAGTTCAGGAAGGCGAGCTCGCGCAGCCGGTGCTCCAGCGTGGCGAAGTCGAACTCGGTCTTGGTGAAGGTGCCGGTCGAGGGCAGGAAGGTCACCTCGGTGCCGTGCTTGCCCGACGGGGCTTCGCCCACGACCTTGAGGTCTCCCTCGGGCTCGCCGTGGCGGAAGCGCAGGAAATGCTCCTTGCCGTTGCGCCAGATGTGCAGGTCGAGCTGCGACGACAGCGCGTTGACGACCGCGGCGCCGACGCCGTGCAGGCCGCCCGAGACCTTGTAGGAATTCTGGTCGAACTTTCCGCCGGCATGGAGCTGGGTGAAGATGACGTTGGCAGCCGAGATGCCTTCTTCCCTGTGGATGTCGACCGGCACGCCGCGGCCGTTGTCGCGCACCGTGACCGAGCCGTCGCCGTGCAGGACCACTTCGACGCCGTCGCAATAGCCCGCAAGCGCCTCGTCGATGGCATTGTCGACGATCTCATAGACCATGTGGTGCAGGCCGGTGCCGTCGTCGGTGTCGCCGATGTACATGCCCGGACGCTTGCGCACGGCTTCTAGGCCACGCAGCACCTTGATCGAATCGGCGCCATATTCCTCGGCACCCGGCGTCACGTCTTCGATATCGCTCATTTATCCGACTTCCCGAAAGTGGTTCAGACGGCCGCGATGGAACCGTCGGCCACGCACAGAATCTGCGCGCGGCCGCGGAGCGGCGCAAAAAGCTCGGCATCGGTGCCCGTCATCCAGCTCTGGGCGCCCAATGCCACGACCTCGTCGAACAGCGCCGTGCGGCGCTCGGCATCGAGGTGGGCCGAGATCTCGTCGAGCAGCAAAAGCGGCGGCCGGCCGCGCGACATCGCGACCAGCCGGGCATGGGCGAGCGCGATCGAGACCAGCACCGCCTTCTGCTGCCCCGTAGAACCTTCGGCCGCCGGCAGGTCGAGATCGAGGTGCCGGACCGCGAGGTCGCTGCGGTGCGGCCCAATGGATGTGGTGCCGGCCTCGGCATCGCGCAAGCGATTGGCGGCCAGTTCGGCGCGCAGGCGATCCTCGGCATCGAGCGCCGCCATGGTGTCGAGCCAGCCGTCGACCTCGCCCGCCATGGCAAGGGCGGCCCGCGGGAAGGGGCCGATGCCCAGTCGCGCAGCGGCGTCGAGACGGTGGACCGTGTCGGCCCGGGCGGCGGCCAGCGCCACGCCGTGGCGGGCCATGGTGTCTTCGAGGGCGGTGAACCAGTGCGGATCGCGCCCGCCTTCGGCCAGGACACGGGCGCGCTGGCGGAGCGCATGCTCGTAGGCCGCCACGTCGCCGGCATGCTGCGGATGCAGTGCCGTCACCAGCCGGTCGAGGAAGCGCCGGCGCTCGCTGGCGCCGTCGAGGAACAGGCGGTCGAGCTGCGGCGTCAGCCAGACGGCGGCGACATGCAGGCCGAGCGCGGTCTGGCTGGAGGCGGCCTTGCCGTCGATGCGCACGATCCGGCGCGACGGGCTGCCCTCACTGCGACCCGGTTCCAGTCCGGTGCCGATGGCGAGGCGTCCGTCCGGCGTATCCAGTGTGGCGGCGACCGCCCACGAAACAGTGCCAGGAACGGTACTCGGTTCCTCGCCGCCAGTTTCCTTACGAGTTTGGCGATGGCCGACATCGTCGAGGCGGGCCCGGCGCAGGCCACGGCCCGGCGCCAGGAACGAGAGGGCTTCCAGGAGGTTGGTCTTGCCGGTGCCGTTGCCGCCCACCAGCACCACCGGCTCGAGGCCGCAGTCGAGCCTGAGCTGGCGGTAATTGCGGAAATCGGTGAGGCGAAGCTGACGGACGGCCAGCATGGACCGGGCAGAAGACTCGATAAGGTTGGCCGGCGCGGGACCGGAACCGGCGTCGGGAGACAGGGTGCGGGTGCTGCCGGGCTGCGCGGTCATACCCGCATCGGCATGAGCACGTAGAGCGCGCTTTCGTCGGCACCGTCGCGCACCAGGGTGGGCGAGCCGGCATCGGCCATCAGGAAGCGCGCCTCGGCGCCCACGATCTGTTCGGTGATGTCGAGCAGATAGCGCGAGTTGAAGCCGATCTCGATCGCGGTGTCCTTGTAGTCGACCTCGATCTCTTCCGTGGCGCTGCCGGCGTCGGGGCTGGTGGCCGAGAGCGTGACCACGCCCTTGGCGACCGCCACCTTGATGGCGCGCGACTTCTCGGTCGAGATGGTCGAG
>JAUXRT010000404.1 GCA_030681635.1 Reyranella sp. | reverse complement strand
AGCCGCTCGGTACTTTTCCGGTCAATCCGTTCCGGCGCAAAGGCTGGGAAGCGCCGACCCGTCCCGGCACCTGAGGAACACCATGCCGCAACAGCCTGTTCGCATTGCCCCCTCCATCCTGTCGGCCGACTTCGCAACGCTTGGTCGGGAGATCGAAGCGGTGACGGCGGCCGGTGCCGACTGGATTCATGTCGATGTGATGGATGGGCATTTCGTGCCCAACATCACCATCGGCCCGATGGTCGTGAAGGCGTTGCGCAAGCACAGCAAGCTGCCCTTCGACTGCCATCTCATGATCTCGCCGGTCGATCCGATGGTGCCGGCCTTTGTCGATGCCGGCGCCGACGTGATCTCGTTCCATCCCGAGGCCGGGCCGCACGTTCACCGCACCGTTCAGCTCATCAAGAGCTTCGGTAAGAAGGTGGGCTGCGTGCTCAACCCCGCCACGCCTCTGTCGGCCATCGAGCATGTGCTGGGCGACATCGATCTCGTGCTGGTGATGAGCGTCAATCCCGGCTTCGGCGGCCAGGCCTTCATCGAAAGCCAGCTCGCCAAGATCACGGCCTTGCGCAAGGCGATCGATGCGCTGGGCAAGCCGATCGACCTCGAGGTCGATGGCGGCGTCAATCCGGAGACGGCAAGGCGCTGCATAAAAGCCGGCGCCGATGTCCTGGTGGCCGGCACCGCGGTCTTCAGCGGCGGGCCTGATAAATATGCCGCCAACACAAAGGCCTTGAGGTCATGACCGACATCATCCTGCACCACTATGGCCTGTCGCCTTTTGCGGAAAAGGTGCGCATCGGCCTTGGCCTGAAGCAGGCGGCCTGGAAGTCGGTCGATATTCCCAACGTCATGCCCAAGCCCGACCTGATGCCGCTGACCGGCGGCTATCGCAAGACGCCGGTGATGCAGATCGGCGCCGATATCTACTGCGACACCCAGCTCATCATGCTGGAACTCGAGCGACGCCTGCCGTCGCCGCCGTTCCTGCCCAAGGGCCGCGAGGGCGAGGCGCGGGCGATCACGATGTGGCTCGATCGCCAGATCTTCTCGCCGGCGGTGGGTGTGGTCATGAGCCAGGTCGCCGACAAGTTCGGCGACGCCTTCAAAAAGGACCGCAGCGAATTCTCCGGCCGCACGTTCGACCCCGAGCGGATGCGCGCCGCCTTGCCGATGCTGCGCGACCAGACCTATGCCCAGCTGTCGCTGGCCGAGGCGATGCTGGCCGATGGCCGCACGTTCGTCCTGGGCAGCGAACCCGGCCTGGCGGATTGCGCCCTCTACAATCCGGTGTGGTTCATCCAGCAGCATCTGGGCAAGACCGCCGCGCCGCTCGACCGGC
>JAUXRT010000396.1 GCA_030681635.1 Reyranella sp. | reverse complement strand
TCGACCTCCTGGCGCCGCGCGACTTTGCGCGAAGGCCATCGCAATGGCTGTCGCTGATCTCTCGCCGCCGCGCCACCATCACCTACAGCCCGAGCTTCGGCTACGATCTCGTCGCCCGCCGTGCCCAGACCCAGATGCCGGCCGACCTCGACCTGTCGTGCCTGAAACTGGCGGGCATCGGCGCCGACCTGATCCAGGCGCCGGTGCTGCAGCGCTTTGCCGACACCTTTGCCGCTGCGGGCTTCGACGCCCGCGCCTTCATGCCGAGCTACGGCATGGCCGAGCTTTGCGTCGGCCTGAGCTTCGGCCGCCGCTTTGGTGGCTTCAGGATAGACACGGTCGGCAAGCGCGACTTCGTCGTCTGCGGACAACCCATGGCTGGCCATCGCGTCGAGATCCGCGACGAGACCGGCACCAAGGTGCCGGAGCGGCAGATCGGCCGTCTGTTCGTCGAGGGGCCGAGCGTCATGCCGGGATATATCGACGAGCCCGAAGCGACGGCGCGCGTCCTCAAGAACGGCTGGCTCGATACCGGCGACCTCGGCTACTGGAGCGACGGCGAGATCGTGGTGACCGGGCGCGCCAAGGACCTGATCATCGTCAACGGCCGCAACATCTGGCCGCAGGACATCGAATGGGCCATCGAGGCCCTGCCGCGGCTGCGCCAGGGCGACGCCTGCGCCTTCTCCGTCGAGTCGGGAGCGGGCGAGGAAGTCGTGGTCCTCGTGCAGAGCTACGTCGGCGATGCCGATGAGCTGGAAGCGCTGACCGGCAGCATCCGCCAGACGGTCAAGGAAACCGCCGGCGTCGACTGCCGCATCGAACTGATCTCGCGCAAGTTCGGCCTGCCGCTCACCTCGTCGGGCAAGCTCTCGCGCACCCACGCCAAGGCGAAGTTCATCGCCGGCGGCTACACGCTGCCGGCCGCGGCCGAATGAGCTAGCGCGGCCACTGCCGCAGCGCCACCAGTCCACCGTCGATCGGCAGCAGGACACCAGTCACCCAGCGCGATTCGTCCGAGGCGAGATAGACGGCGCCGTGGGCGATATCCCAGGCCGTGCCCTCGGTCTTCATCGGCACCAGGTTCCTGCGCCGCTCGCGCGCCTCGGCGCCGAGATGCGCCACCATCGGCGTGTGCACCGAGCCCACGATGATGCAGTTGGCGCGGATGTTCTCGGTCGCGTAGTCGGCCGCGACCGACAGGGTGAAGCCATGAAGACCGGCCTTGGCCGTCGCATAGGCCACCGCGCCCGCGCTGCCCATCAGGCCCAGGGCGCCCGCGATCGACGACACCATGATGATCGACCCGCCGCCGCCTTCCTTCATGCGTGGCAGGCAGGCCTTGGTGCAGAGCATGGTCGTGGTGAGGTTGGCCTCCAGCACCTTGTTCCAGGTTTCTAACGTCACGGTCTCGGGCGTGCCGGGACCGCCGATGCCGACATTGTTGTGCAGGATGTCGAGGCGGCCGTAGGTCTTGGCGGCGAACGCCGCCATCGCCTCGGCGGCGTCAGGCTGGGCGACGTCGCCTGCGAACACGGAAGCCTCGCCGCCCTCATCCTTGATCTGCTTGGCGAGTTTCTCGGCGCGCTCGGCGCTGCGGTTGACCAGCACGACCTTGGCGCCCTCGCGCGCGAACTGGATGGCCGTCGCCATGCCGTTGCCCACACCCTCGCCGCGCGGTGCCGCGCCGGTCACCACCGCCACCTTGCCTTTTAGACGTCCGGCCATGTTCTCTCTCCCGCCTCAATGCTATTTCAGGCGCGGACCTTAGCCGGGAGACTCGCGCCATGACTAGCGGGACGAAGAACTACGAAGGCGGCTGCACCTGTCGTCAGGTGCGCTATCGACTGACGTCGAAACCGATGTTCGTGCATTGCTGCCACTGCCGCTGGTGCCAGCGCGAGACGGGCACGGCCTTTGCGCTCAACGCCATGATCGAGGCCGACCGCGTCGAATTGCTGGCGGGCGACGTCGAGGCCGTGAACACGCCGTCCAACAGCGGCAAGGGCCAGAAGATCTCGCGCTGTCCCCGATGCCGCATCGCGGTCTGGAGCAACTATGCCGGCGCCGGCGACGCCGTCCGCTTCGTCCGCGTCGGCACGCTCGACGCGCCCGACCGCATGCCGCCCGACATCCACATCTTCACCATGAGCAAACAGCCCTGGGTCGTGCTGCCCGCCGGAACGCCGGCAACGCACGAGTTCTACGACCGGAAAGAGATGTGGCCCAAGGAAAGCCTGGAGCGCCGTGCAGCGCTGAAGACCAAGACCTAGAACGACGACGCCACCTCACCCTGAGCAGCATCGCGTAGCGATGCGTCTCGAAGGGTGGGAACACCACGTGTCGTTGCCATGCTTCGAGACGGCCGCTTCGGGGCATTCACATGCCCCTGTCGCGGGCCTCCTCAGCATGAGGTCTTCAATTTTTCCAGTAGTCCGGAAGCTTCGCCGCCAACCACTTCGCCAGCGCCGCATTCACCGCCACCGGCTGTTCCTGCGCCATCCAGTGGCCGGAGTTCACCACGGCCTCGGTGAGGTCCGCGCAATCTCGGCGCATCGGCTGGGCGAGCTGCGAGTGCAGGGTCTCGCAGGTCGTGTCGTAGGCGCCATGCAGGAACAGCACAGGCATCGCGAGCTTGCCGCCGTTTTTCGAGGCTCGCGAATAGGCGCCATTGGCCTTGTGGTTCATGTACCAGGAGTCGGGCCCGAAGAAGCCGTTGCGCGCGAGCGCCGCGGTATAGGCCTCCATGTCGGCTTCGGTGATGACGTCGGCGTCGCGCGGCACGTCGGGGCAGGCGCCGCCGCCGAACCAGCCCCCGGCCGCGCGCACCATCGACGTCGGCGCGGGCTTGCCCACGCGCGCGGGATCGCCCTTGCGGAACAATGCCTTCACGACATTGCGGATGTTGGCCTCGAAGCCCTTGCAGGCCTTGTCGAAATTCTCCTGGTAGAAGAACTGGTAATCCCACTGGCCTGCCGGGAACTTGTCTGCCGGATAAAGCGTGCGATCGATCAACGGCAGCATAGCGTCGAGCGTGAAACCCGCCGGGAGATAGGGCACGCAGAGGCTCGCCACGCCGACGGTCTTCTCCGGGTGGTGGCTGGCGATGTTCCAGACGACGGGGCTGCCCCAGTCGTGGCCGATCCAGACGGCCCTGTCGCGGCCAAGTGCCGCCAGCAGCTCCTGCATGTCGGCGACGATGAGTTCCTGCGCAAAGTCCTCGTGGCGCGTGTAGGTGTTGGAGCGTCCGTAGCCGCGCATGTCGGGCGCCACGCAACGGAAGCCGAGGGCCGCGAAGGTCGGCAACTGGTGTCGCCACGACAGCGACAGCTCGGGCCAGCCATGGACGAAGATCAGGAGCGGCGCCTTTTCCGCTCCGCAGGCGAGATAGCCCGTGGTGTGACGGGCGGTCTTGACGGTGTGTTCGGTGACCGGGAATGTCATGCGCAACCTCGAGAATTGGCGGAGCGTCCCATGGATATCGATACAGGCACAACCGAACTCTTGTGCAGCGTGCACGACGGCGTGGCGCTGATAACGCTGAACCGCCCC
>JAUXRT010000370.1 GCA_030681635.1 Reyranella sp. | reverse complement strand
TGCGGCGCAGCAACTCGCGCATCTGCTGCAGGCCGGTGCGATCGACATGATAGAGGTCGAGCAGTTCCTTGATCTCGGAGAGCGTGAAACCCAACCGCTTGCCGCGGAGAATCCAGCCGAGCCGCGCGCGGTCGCCGACGCTGTAGAGCCGCTGTGTGCCCTGGCGGCGCGGCTTGATCAGCCCCTCGTCCTCGTAGAAGCGGATGGTGCGCGACGTCACCGCGAACTCGCGCGCCAGTTCGGCGATGCTATAGATGCGCTGCGTGTCGCGCGGCGCCGGGCTCTTGCCCGATGGGGTGACGGCGACGGACATGGTGAAGTCTTCATAGTTAACGTTTACGTAAACGTCAATGCGAGCTTACGTAAACGTCAATGTCCGCAGGGGGCGGCGCAATGGACGACGGCGCGACGCGGACGGCAGCGGCCAAGGACGGCCGCACGCTCGCCTATCTCGACGTCGGCGACCCGAACGGGCCGCTCGTCATCCATAATCACGGCGGACCCAGCAGCCGGCTGGAAGCGCGCCTCTTCGCACAATCGGCATCGAAGAACCGGCTGCGGCTCATCTGCGTCGACCGGCCCGGCATCGGACAGTCGAGTCGGCAGAAGACACGCACCTACGCGGGCTGGGCGGAGGATCTGACGACGATCGCCGATGCATTGGGACACCGCGCCTTCGGCGTGACCGGCTGGTCGGAGGGCGGCCCGTGGGCGCTGGCGGCCGCGGCCTACATCGATCCCGCTCGACTGCGCCATGTCAGCAGCATCGCAGGCGGAAGCTACGGCGCGTTCGGCGACAATTGGGCGGCGGATCAGCTTTCCAAAGCCGACGCGCTGGGCGGAACGCTCGCACTGCGCTTCAAGCCCGGCTTCCGTCTCATGTACGCAGCCCTCGGCCTCACCGCCAAACGCTTCCGCAAGGCCTACATCGACCAGTTGCGGAAAGCCGTGAACGACTACGACCGGCTGATCCTGCTTCAGCCGGATGTCGAAACCGCTTTCGCCGACACATCGGCCGAATGCTTCGCTCACGGCAGCGACGGGCTGGTGCGTGACAGCGAGTGCCTCTACCGGCGCTGGGCTTTCGACGTGGCAAAAATCGAACGGCCGGTCCACATGTGGCAGGGAACGGATGATCTGCTCGTCGCGGCGTCCATCAACAAGACGGTGGCCGACCGGATGCCTGGAGCGGTATGGCATTCCGTCGAGGGTGCCGGTCATTTCGTGGCTGTCGGTGCAGCGGACGAGGTGTTCGCCATCGCGGCCAAGGAACTCGCGTAGTCTCGTCGTAAAATTCCGGAGGAAGAAACAGGACATGGCCATCTATCAGCTGAACGACCGCAAGCCGGTCATCCCCGCCTCCTGCTACATCTCCGAGGAGGCCACGATCATCGGTTCGGTGATCCTGGGCGAGCGCGTGAACATCTGGTTTGGCGCCGTGCTGCGCGGCGACAACGAGCCGATCGTGATCGGCGACGACAGCAACATCCAGGAACTCTGCGTGCTGCACACCGATCCCGGCGCGCCGCTCACCATCGGCAAGAACGTGACGGTGGGCCACCAGGTGA
>JAUXRT010000368.1 GCA_030681635.1 Reyranella sp. | reverse complement strand
GGCCGCTTCTTCGCCGAGCGCTGCGGCAAGGACATCGTGAACGGAGTCGAGAAGGGCGTGTGGCCCGCCGACTTCTGGACCGAGATCGAGGAGATGGGCCTGCCGCTCACGGCCGTGCCCGAGGACAAGGGCGGCGTCGGCGGCACGCTCGCCGACCTGATGGCCGTGCTGCGTCTTGCCGGCGAGAATGCCGTGCCGGTGCCGCTCGCCGAGACCGCGCTTGCCAATCTTCTGGTTGCCGCTGCCGGCGGCACGCCGGTGCCGGGACCGGCCACAGTCGTGCTGGGTGGTTTGGCGCTCAACAACGGGCGTGTCACCGGCAAGGTCGATCGCGTGCCGTTCGCCGGCGTCGCCGAGCGTTTCGTGGGCGTCGCGAACGCGGGCGGCAAGCCTGTCGTGATCGTCGTCGCCAAGGCCAATGCCAAGGTGACGGCGGCACCCAGCCATGCCGGTGAGCCGTATGGGTCGGTGGTCTTCGACAAGGCTCCTTGCGAATTCTCCGGCGACTCGGCCGTGAGCGCCGATCGCGCGCTCGAACTGGCCGCCCTGGCGCGTTCCATGCAGATGGCAGGTGCGGCCGACAAGGTGCTGGCCACGACCGTCGAATATTCCAAGCAGCGCGTGCAGTTCGGCCGCTCGATCTCGACCTTCCAGGCGATCCAGCACATGCTGGCCGAACTGGCGAGTTGCGTGGCAGCCACCATCGCCTCGGCCGAAGCCGCGTCGCGCGACGCCGACGAGGGCGGATTGGCCGACGGCGGCAGCTTCTCGATCGCGGCCGCCAAGACGCAGGCCTCCGACTTCGCCCAGCGCATCGCCGGTATCTCGCACCAGGCGATGGGGGCGATGGGCTTCACCCACGAGCACATCCTGCATCACTACACGCGCCGGCTCTGGGTGTGGCGGCGCGATTTCGGCAGCGAGAGCTTCTGGGGCGAGAAGATCGGTGCGGCGGTCGCCAAGGCCGGCCCGCAAGCGCTGTGGCCGTCGTTGACGTCGAGCCGGTACGCCGCCTAACGGCGACCACCTTCACGATTGCGGCAAAACCGGGTAGACACGCCCTGCGGGCAATATCCGGCTATTGCCTTGCCGTCGAAGGGAAAGCCAATGTCTGCACTACGCTCGATCGTCCTCGTGTTGGGCCTGTTGTGCGCGTCGGTTGCGACCGCCCATGCCCAGGCGCCAGCGGCGTTGCCTCCGGGCATGACGCAGGAGCAGTTCAACACCCTGGTCGACGCCATCAGCAATTCGGTCACCGAGAAGCTCAAGGCCGAGGGTGCCACTGCAGCACCTGCGCCTGCCGCCGCCGCTCCGGCCGCTCCCGCGAGTTCCCCCGCGAGTTCCAAGTCCAAGGCCAAGCCGCCCGCACCCACCGTCGTGCTCACGCCGATCCCCGAGGGGCCGGGCCCCTTCGCCGTCTTCTTCGAGCGCGCCGGCAAGGTCGTACGCGCCGTGCCCGTGCTCGGCACCCATCTCGCCTCCATTCCTGGCCTGCTCGACCAGAGCGCGAAGGGAGGCCGCGGCACCTCTGGCTTCCTGCTCCTGCTGGGGCTCGTCGCCATCGCGGCGATCGCGGCTGAAGCCGTCCTGCGCACCCTCATGACCGGCTTGCGCCATCGCCTCGCCGGCGGCGCCCGCCCCGAACACGGCCTGCGCTCGCTCGGGCATCTCGGCCTGCTGGCGCTGCTCGACGGGCTGGGTGTCTTCGCCGTCTGGGTGATCTGCAATGCCGCGATCGGCGCCTGGTTCAGCGGGCCGATCGGCCAGGACAGGCTCGCCGCCGCGATTCTCGACGGTATCTTTCACTGGCGCCTCTACGTCTTCCTGTTCCTGATCGTGCTGCGGCCTGCCTTGCCGCAAGCCAGGCTCTGCGACGCCACCGACCGCGACGCGCGCGCCATGTACGTGCGCATCGAGGCGGTGATGCTGCTGATCATCTTCGCCCGCATCCTGGGCCAGGTGTTGACGGCCATCGGCACGCCGCAGACCGCCATCGGCGCCTACCAGGTGATCGGCGCCGTGATCTATGTCGCGGTCTTCATCTGGCTGGTGCGTGGCTCGCGCGACGCCGCGGCCCAGTGGTTCGGCGGCCTCGGCAAGGTGGCCCCCCTGGCTGGTGCGCTGGGCCGCAACTGGGTGCCGGTCGGCATCACCTTCTTCGTGGCGCTGGGCCTGACCCAGATCTACGGCGCCGTCTCGGGCCTCACCCATGTCTCGAACGCCATGCTGCTGACCGTCGTCCTCGTGGTCGGCGTGCTGCTGTTCGAGACCTTCATGCAGGCCTTCGTGCGACGGCTCGATTCGCAGCTCGAGGGCCGGACGCCCGCCGGCGACTCGGCCAAGCTGCCCGACGTGGTGGCGCGCTGCATCCGGGTGGCCGTGCTGATCGGCGTTGCCATCACCATCGCCGAGAACTGGGTCGTCCAGGTCCTGGCGCTGGCCGACGAGGACCAGTGGGCCACGATCACGCGCTCCTCGCGCACCGCGGGCTTCACCCTGTTCCTGGCTTTCGTCCTGTGGGAACTCTTCAAGTATTCGACCGATCCCTACATGGCGCGCAAGAACAAGGACGCCGCCGCCGCGATCGCCGACGGCGACGCCGCGGGGCCGCCGGCCTCGCGCATCAGCACCATGATGCCGCTGATGCGCATGACCGCCGCCGTCCTGATCGGCGTCGTCGCCGTCATGGTGGCGCTGGAATCCTTCGGCGTGAACATCACGCCGCTGATCGCCGGCGCCTCGGTCTTCGGCATCGCCATCTCCTTCGGCAGCCAGACCCTGGTGAAGGACATCGTCTCGGGCATCTTCTACCTGTCCGACGACGCCTTCCGCGTCGGCGAGTACATCGACTGCGGCAAGGCCAAGGGCACGGTCGAGGGCTTTACGCTGCGCTCGATCAAGCTGCGCCACCAGAACGGCCAGGTTCACACCATCCCGTTCGGCCAGTTGGGCCAGATCACCAACTTCAGCCGCGACTGGATCACGGTGAAGTTCAACATGCGCTTCGCCGGCGGCACCGACATCGAGAAGCTGCGCAAGGCGGCCAAGAAGATCGGCACCGACATCGCCGAGATGCCGGCCTTCAAGGCCGACCTCCTGGCGCCCTTCAAGATGCAGGGCGTGGCCGACGTTGCCGAGAACGCGCTGCTGGTCCGCTTCAAGTTCACCGCCCGGCCGGGCAACCCCGCCGCCATCCAGCGCGAGGCGGTGAAGCGCATGTTCAACAGCTTCCCCGGCATGGGCATCGAGTTCGCCAAGGAAGGCGCTGCCGTGGTCGTGCAGACCACGACGGGGCCGATGGAGCCGGCCGCGGCGGCCGCCGCTGCCCAGACCGAGCCCGCGCCGCCGCCGGCCGCACCGGCCAAGGCGGCTGCGGAGTAGCAGGGGGCCGATTTCCTGGACATCATCTGTCTGGAATCTGTCTGTCTGGAAATTCAAGGAACGCCGGCCCGCCTGGACGGGACGATTCTTTTCGACTCAGGCCCGAATCGCGGACCTGTCTGAAAATTCAGACGCCTTTGTCGGGCGGCCCACACAGATACATGTCGTGGCGACGATATCAGGAATATAGTCATAAACCTGCTGAATTTGCAAGTATTTGTAGCCGGCGACGGCGTTGGCCATTAGGGAAACTGTCGGTGCGCCCGACATGGGGTAGGGGGTCGTCGCCGGTTTTCGCCCGCCAGCGGCATGCTAGGGTGCGCGCCAACAATTTCGGAGGGCAGTGGCAGATGAGCGTGCGTGCGGGACGTGAGTTCCTGGCAATTCCGGGGCCGACGACAGTGCCGGACGAAGTGCTGCGGGCGATGCATCGCCCGGCGGTGGATATCTATTCCGGCCCGCTGCTGGCGCTCACCGACAGCCTGTTGCGCGATGTCGCCCGCGTGTTCAACACCAAGGGCCACGCCTACATCTACATCGCCAACGGCCATGGCGCCTGGGAAGCCACGCTCACCAACGTGCTCAGCAAGGGCGACAAGATCCTGGTCCTGGAGAGCGGCCGCTTCGCCATCGGCTGGGGCGACAATGCCCGCCGCATGGGCGTCGACGTCGAGGTGCTGAAGGGCGACATGCGCCGCGCCGAGCGGCCGGCCGAGGTCGAGGCGCGGCTCAAGGCCGACAAGGACGGCACCATCAAGGCCGTGCTGGTGGCACAGATCGATACGGCTTCGGGCGTGGTGAACGACATCGCCGCCATCGGCAAGGCGATGCGCGCGGCCAAGCACGACGCGCTCCTGATGGTCGACGCGGTGGCCTCGCTCGGCTGCATGCCGTTCGAGATGGACGCCTGGGGCGTCGACGTGGCGATGTCGGGCTCGCAGAAGGGCATGATGACGCCACCGGGCCTGGGCTTCGTCGTGGCCAACGACCGCGCGCGCGAAGTGCACAAGAAGGCCGAGCTGCGCACGCCCTACTGGGACTGGACCGAGCGGGAAGGCGCGCAGCACTACCAGAAATATGCCGGCACGCCGCCCGAGCACCTGCTGTTCGGCCTGCGCCAGGCGCTCGACATGCTGTTCGAGGAGGGTCTCGACAATGTGCACCGCCGCCACCGGCTGCTGGCCGAGGCGGTGCGCCGCGCCGTCGGCGTCTGGTCGGAAGGCCAGGCGATCGGCTTCAACATCATCGAGCAGGCCGAGCGCTCCGACTCGGTCACCTGCGTGCTGACCAACGGCCATGACCCCGAGGCGCTGCGTGCCTACTGCAACAAGCAGTGCGGCGTGATCCTGGGGCACGGTATCGGCGATCTCTCCGGCAAGGCTTTCCGGGTGGCGCACATGGGCCACGTCAACGCACCGATGATCCTTGGCACGCTCAGCGTGATCGAGATGAGCCTCAACGCGCTCGGCGTCCCGCACGGCAAGGGCGGCGCGCAGGCCGCGATCGACTGGCTGGGCGAGCAGGTGAAGGCATGGAGTCTTTAATCTCCTCCTCTTCGCGGATCCCGCGAAGTCGGTGCTAGGTCGCTAGCGACCTAGCACCTGAGGTGTCGGCGTCTTCCGCCGACGGAGGGGTCATCGGCCAAGGCACTACTATGGCTTATGACCCCTCCGCCCCCGATTACGGGGGCACCTCCCCAGCGCTGAGTCCGCGCTGGGGAGGAGAAGCGGGCACTGAAACGAAAAGAGCGCCTCCGCGGAGGCGCTCTTTCCAATTCAAGGTCTCAATCCCTCAGTCAGCGGCGCCACCAGCCGCGCTTGGGCTTCTCCGGGGGAACGTCGGCGACCGGAATGACAGGGATCGCGGGCGCCGGCGGCGGCTCGGCAGCCTGCATCGCGACCGGCTCGGGCGCCGGTGGCGGGGTGTAGACGGGCTCCGCCGGCGGCGGCGGAGGCGGGGCCGCTTCGACATTCACCGGCGGGCCGGGATCGTAGGGCGCATGTTCGCGGGGGGCGCGCTCGTGAGGCGCCGAAGGCTCCCCATCCAAAGCCTGCTGGGCAGGCGCATCGGAAGCGAACTCCTCCGAGGTGTAATCGCGCTCACGCGGCGCGTGCTCGCCGTTGGGCTCGCCCTCGCCAGGCTCACGACGCCGGCGGCGGCCGCCGCGGCGTCCACGGCGGCGGCGTCGATCGCCGTCACCTTCGCCACGATCGCCGGCAGGGCGGTCTCCGGCAGGACGCTGCTCGCCATCGGCGTGCACGCCTTCGCCTTCGACCGGCTCGCCGTCTTGCTCATCGCCCACCTGTCGATCACGGGGCGCATGGTCGTGGCCGTTTTCGGCCGAACCGTTCGGGGCCCGCTCCTCGGTCGGATAGTCCTCGCCGGCAGCCCGGGGAGCCCGGTCGGCACCTTCGCCCTCGGGGCGGTCGCCCCGACGACGGCGACGACGGCGGCGGCGGCCACGACCACCATCGCGGCCTTCGCCTTCCTCGTCGGTGGGACGGCGTTCGCTGCGCTCGCCGGATTCGCCGGGTTCGCCGGCTTCTCCCGCCTCACGGTCCTCGGCATCGTCGGGCTCGTCGCCCAGCGGCAGTTCGCGCGCGACCTCGTCGTAGTTGGCGCGGGCCAATTCCTGGGCCGGCCGGTCGCGGTCCTCGCGGCGTGTCCGCACGCGCTCGATCTCGCAATCGGCGGCGTTCAGCTCGTCGTCGGCCTCGACCGACACCATGAAGCCGTAGCGCTTCTCGATCTCGGAGAGGGTGTGGCGCTTCTGGTTGAGCAGGTAGAGCGCCACCTTCGGCGGCACGCTGACCAGGATCTCGGTCGCCCGGCGGCGGACGCCTTCCTCCTCGATGGCCCGCAGCGCATGCAGCGACGCGGATTCGATGGAGCGGATGCGGCCGATGCCGGCGCAATGCGGGCAAAGCTCGGTCGAATGCTCGAGCAGGCTGGGCCGCAGGCGCTGGCGCGACATTTCCAGAAGACCGAAGGCCGAGATGCGGCCGATCTGGATGCGGGCGCGATCGGTGCGCATCGCATCCTTGACCTTGTGCTCGACCTGACGCTGGTGCCGCGTCTCTTCCATGTCGATGAAGTCGATCACGATCAGGCCGGCGAGGTCGCGCAGGCGGACCTGCCGGGCAATCTCCTCGGCCGCCTCGATGTTGGTGCGAACCGCCGTCTCCTCGATGTTCCGCTCCTTGTTCGAGCGGCCCGAGTTGACGTCGATGGCGACCAGCGCCTCGGTCGGATTGATGACGATGTAGCCGCCGCTGCGGAGCTGAACGGTCGGCGAGTGCATGGCATCGAACTGCGCTTCCACCTGGTAACGGTGGAAGAGTGGGATCTGCTCCTTGTAGAGCTCGACCTTGCTGGCCT
>JAUXRT010000187.1 GCA_030681635.1 Reyranella sp. | reverse complement strand
TGTAAGAGAGCCCACGGCCTTCCTCGCCCACCAGGTAGCCCACCGCGCCGCCGTCGTCGCCGAACGACATCACGCAGGTCGGGCTCGCGTGGATGCCGAGCTTGTGCTCGAGGGAGACGCAGCGCAGGTCGTTGCGCTTACCGGGCGCGCCGTCGGTGCCGGCCAGGAACTTCGGTACGATGAACAGCGAGATGCCGCGCACGCCGGCCGGCGCGTCGGGCGTGCGCGCCAGCACCAGGTGCACGATGTTCTCGGCCATGTCGTGCTCGCCGTAAGTGATGAAGATCTTCTGGCCGGTGACGAGGTAATGGTCGCCGTTCTTCACCGCCCGGCTCTTGAGCTGGCCGAGGTCGGAGCCGGCCTGCGGCTCGGTCAGGTTCATCGTTCCCGTCCATTCGCCGGAAATCATCTTAGGCAGATAGGTGGTCCGCTGTTCGGGCGAGCCGTGATGGTGGATGGCGTCGATCGCACCCTGGTTCAGCAGTAGCACCAGGCCGAAGCCCATGTTGGCCGCCTGCCACATCTCCTGCACCGTGGTGGCGAGCAGCCACGGCATGCCCTGGCCGCCGAATGCCGGATCGAAGGGCAGCGAGTTCCAGCCGCCGGCGACGAATTCCTTGTAGATGCCGGCAAAGCCCGGTGCGGTCCGGACGACGCCGTTCTCCAGCTTGGCGCCGATCTTGTCGCCGTCGCGGTTGAGCGGCGCCAGGCCGTTGCCGGCGAGCCTGGCGGCTTCTTCCAGCACCGCGTCGACCGTGTCGTCGGTGGCGTGCTCGTAACCGGGCAACGCCGAAACGCGGGCGAGGCCAGCCACTTCGCGCAGCGCGAAACGCATGTCGGCGAGCGGGGCGGTGTAAGTCATGTGTTTTCCTCCGGGCCGCAATATGCCGCGCCCCGTCGCTTTTGGCGACCGGCTCGGGTACCTTGGCGGCAACATGACAGACACCGTCCAGCTCACCATCGATGGCCCAAAGGCCACCATCACCCTCAACGATCCCGCCAAGCACAACCGGCTCGATCCGGCGGCGTTGCGCGCGTTGCGCGCGGCCATCGAGAAGGCCGACACCGACCCCGCCGTGCGCGTGACCGTGATCACCGGCACAGGCGAGAAGACCTTCTGTTCCGGCTATGACCTGGGCTCAATCTCGGCCAGCGAACGGCGTTCGCAATCCGGCACCGAAGACAGCTTCGAGAAGGTCATGGATCGCCTCGAGGCCATGCGCATGCCGACGCTGTGCGCGCTGAACGGCGGCGTCTACGGCGGTGCCACCGACCTGGCGCTGGCCTGCGATTTCCGTCTCGGCGTCCGCGGGATGAGGTTCTTCATGCCGGCCGCCCGCTTTGGCCTGCATTACTATCCGGGTGGGCTCCGCCGCTACACCCAGAAGGTGAGCCCGAGCTTCGCCAAGCGCGCCTTCCTGCTGTCGGAGGATTTCTCCGACACCGAGCTGCTGGCCGTCGGCTATCTCGACTGGCTGGTCGAACGCGCCGAGTTCAAGGCCAAGGTCGACGAGAAGGCGGCCAAGCTCGCCTCGCTGGCACCGCTCTCCATGGCGGGCATGAAGCGGGCAATCGAGCAGTTCGCCCAGGCTTCGCCTGATCTGCCGTCGATCCGCGACAGCGCCCAGGCCTGCGCCGGTTCGGAAGATCTGCAGGAGGGCCTGGCGGCCCTGCGCGAACGTCGTACGCCGGCCTTCAAGGGACGCTGACGTGCGGCTGGTCCCAGCCGGGAGAGAGACGATACGTGCACAGGTACGGCAATATGTTGCCCTCGAGCCGGTCGGCCCGGCGGGCGTGCCGGTCGGCGACGCGGCGCCCCAGCCTGTCAACGAGGCGCGCGCAATCGAGATTTGGCCGTTAAACTGAGTTGATCATGCAACGTCGCCTCGCTGCCATCGTCCATGCCGACCTCGCCGGATTCACCCGGATGATGGAGGGCGCCGAAACGCGCACCTTCCGGCACCTGAAATCCGCTCAGATCGAGGTCTGGCGACCGGCGATCGTGGCGTCTCAAGGCCGGCTGGTCGGCACGGCGGGAGACGCCATGCTGGCGGAGTTCAGTTCGGCCGTGACCGCCGTCGGGGTCGCCATCGACATCCAGGAACGCATGGCGCGCTTCAACGAGGCCCTTCAGGAAGAACAGCGCATGTTGTTCCGCATCGGCGTTCACCTGGGTGAGGTGATCGTCGATGACGAGGATCAGAACATCTTCGGCGACGGCGTCAATCTCGCCGCCCGCATCCAGGCGCTGGCCGAGCCCGGCGGCATCGCGGTGTCGCGCGTGGTGCGCGACCTGGTGGAACTCAAGGTGGAGTATGCCTTCGCCGATGGCGGCGACCAGCAACTGAAGAACGTGAGCCGCGCCGTTCAGATCTTCCACGTGCGCCACGCGCGTCAGATGCCACCGGTCGGCACGACGACCCGGATGGTGCCGCAGATCACGCTTCGCTTCGAGGGGCCCGATTCGGCCGGCCACAAGCACGCCTTCGACGTCGCCCTCGACAAGCTGATGACTCAGTCGCAGGGCATGGTGATTGGCCGCTCAGCCGATCAATGCGAGTTGGTGGTGGCTCATGCGACCGTGTCGCGCCGCCACGCGCGCCTCAGCCTGTCGGGCGAGGCGTTGCAGGTCGAGGACCTCGGCTCGACCAACGGCACGGCGGTCAACGGCGCCGCGCTTGGCGCCGGGGCGTCGGCGGCGCTTCATGCCGGTGCCAAGCTCCGCATCGGTGACGTCGAATTCCTGATCCGGCAGATCTAGGGCAGGCGCCGGAGATGACCGATCCTGTGACCCCGCCGCCGGGCGAAGTGCCCGAAGTCGACTATGTGGCGCTCCGTGCCGGCCAGACGATCGGGCGCTACGAGATCGTCTCCGTTCTTGGCCAGGGCGGCTTCGGCATCACCTACCGCGCGCGCGATATCCAGCTCGGCCGCGAGGTCGCGATCAAGGAGTACCTGCCTTCGGCATTGGCGGTTCGCCAGGACGGCGCCACGGTGTTGCCGCGCACGACCAAGATGGCCGACGATTTCGGCTGGGGCCGCGATCGCTTCGTCACCGAGGGCCGCACCCTGGCGACGCTCCATCGCGTGCCGGCGATCGTGCAGGTGTTCGACTTCCTCGAAGCCAACGGCACCGCCTACATCGTCATGGAGCTGCTGAGCGGCGAGACGCTCGAGGATCGGCTGAAGCGCCAGGGCACGCTCACCCCGGATGAAGTCGACCGTATCCTGTGGCCGCTGCTCGATGGGCTGGAACAGGTGCACGCCGCGGGCTTCCTGCACCGCGACATCAAGCCAGCCAACATCCTGCTCAATGCCGCCGGTGATCCGACCCTGATCGATTTCGGGGCCGCGCGCGAAGCCATGGTCGGGCGGACGTCGGCGATGACGGCGATCTTCACGCCGGGCTATGCCGCCGCCGAACAGATGACGTCGGCCAAGCAGGGGCCGTGGACGGACATCTACGGGCTTGCCGCCACGCTCTACAACGCGATCGCCGGCAAGACCCCGCCCGGCGCCTTCGACCGCATGCTGGACGACGGCTACGAGCCGCTCGCGCGCCTTGCGCCAAAGGGATTCCCGCCGGGCCTTCTGGCCGGCGTCGATGCCGGCCTTGCCGTGGCGGCCCGGGACCGGCCGCAGTCGATCGCCGGCTGGCGGCCCATCCTCGGCATGACCGCGGCACCGGCTGCGGACGCGACGATGATGATGGCCAAGGCGCCGCCGCCCGTGCCCGGCCGCCATTCCGTCCTGACGCCGACGCCTGACGAGACACCCCCGACTTCCATGGGGGGGCCGGCGCCGAAGTCCCGTACCGGCCTCTGGATCGCCCTGGCGGTCGTTCTGGTCGCCGCCCTCGGTGGTGGCGGCTACTACGCGACGGCCATGCGGGGCCCCGATCCCGAGATGGTCAAGGCGCGGGCAGCCGCCGAGGCAGCCGAGGAGGAGAAGCGCAAGTTCCAGGAAGAGGCGCAGAAGCTCCGCGCCGAAAAGGAAGCCGCGGAGCAGCGCAAGGCCGCTGACGACGCCAAGCTCAAGGCTGACCAGGAGGCCGAGGCCGAGGCCCGCCGCAAGGTCGAGGCCGAGAACGCGGAGAAGAAGCGCGCCGCGGATGAGGCGCTGCAGAAGGCTGCGGCCGAGGCCGAGACCAAACGCAAGGCCGAGGAGGATGCGCGCAAGGCGGCCGAGCTGGTCGCGGGTCAGTTCGACTATTTCGGCAAGACGCTGATGTTGCTGACCTTGCGCAATAATCCCGCCGAGATTCGCCTGCAGGGTGTCGATGTCGTGGATGAGCCCGGCTTGCGCCAGGCCGGGGTCAACGCCCTGGCGGCCAAGCCGCGCAACCTGCGCTGCCGCCAGACCGACCGCCTGACCGATGGCACGCCGCTCTATCGTTGCCTGGTCACCAAGCTCGATGCCAAGGAGCCGTTGGCCGATATTCCCGACTCCGATCGGGTCGATCTCGCTTTGGCGCTGGTTCGCGGCGGGCTGGTCCTGGCGTCCTGCGACGCGCCACGCGCCTATGCCGACGCCGAGGATGAAGCCCGTGGCAAGGGCCAGAACTTATGGGCTATGATCAAGCCTGTTGAATACAGACGGAGATGCGCACGATGAATGCTGTAGTTGCCCTGCCGAGCCCCCGTGCGACGACACGGTCGCGATTCCTGGTCAAGCTGATCGGTGTCGTGGCAGCGATCGGACTCGTGACGGGCTGCACAACCAGTGAAAGCGGCGGCCCGTCCAACCAGGCGATGGGAACCGTCATGGGCGCCGCCGTCGGCGGGGCCGTCGGCGGCCTGGCGTTCGGCAGCGTCGGTGGTGCGGTGGGCGGTGCGCTGGTGGGCGCGCTGGCCGGCAATCTCGTCGGTCGGGCGCTCGACAACCAGGAGCGCGCGAGGCTTGCACAGGCGACACAGAACGCCTTCGTGGCCGAAACCAACGTGCCGACCACCTACACGGTCGAGAAGACGTCCAATCAATCCGCGTCGACGCCGGCGACCGTGGTCGCGGCCAAGCCTGTCGGCCCGCCGGCCGGCCGCGCCGATGGCAGCACCTGCCGTCCGATCGAACTCACGGCCACCAAGAACGGCCAGACCACGACCGAGACCACGACCTTCTGCAAGGCCTCCGGGTCCAACGATCTGAAGCCGGTTACGGTCTGATCTCCGCGAGAACGGCCGGCGCGTCGCAGACCGCCGGCCGTTGCCCCGCGAAGGGGCGCGTGGCCGCATCTTGCGGCTTGGCAGAGGTTGCATGAGCGACGCGACAAACCAATCCCAAGGGGGGGTGTCGCCGGTCGATTTCGTCGCGTTGTCAGCGGGACGGATGATCGGGCGCTATGAGGTCGTCTCGGTTTTGGGACAGGGCGGCTTCGGCATCACCTACCGCGCGCATGACAGCCAGCTTGGCCGTGAGGTCGCGATCAAGGAATACCTGCCGCTGGCGCTCGCCGTGCGCCAGGACGGCACGACGGTACTGCCGCGTTCGACCGATGCGGCCGCGGATTTTTCCTGGGGACGCGAGCGCTTCGTCGCCGAGGGCCGCACGCTCGCCAGCCTGCAGCACGCTCCGGCCATCGTCCGGGTCTTCGATTTCCTCGAGGTCAACGGCACGGCCTACATCGTCATGCAGCTCCTGCAGGGCGAGACGCTGGAGAGCCGCCTGAAGCGGTCCGGGCCGTTCAAGGCGCCGGATATCGACCGCATCATATGGCCGCTGCTCGACGGGCTGGAGCAGGTTCACGGCACGGGCTTCCTGCATCGCGACATTAAACCCGCCAACATCCTGCTCGACGCCGAGGGCAATCCTACCCTGATCGATTTCGGCGCCTCGCGGGCAGCGATGGCGGGGCGCTCGGCGGCGCTGACGGCGATCTTCACACCGGGCTATGCCGCGGCCGAACAGATGACGTCGGCCAGGCAAGGGCCGTGGACCGACATCTATGGCCTCTCGGCGACGCTCTATCACGCGATCACCGGTCACGCGCCTCCCGGTGCTTTCGACCGGATGCTGGATGACGGCTACGAGCCGCTCGGCCAGAGGGTCTTGCCGGGGTTCTCTCCGGGCCTGCTGATCGGACTCGATGCCGGGCTGGCGCTGCGGGCCAGTGACCGGCCGCAGTCGATCGCCGGCTGGCGGCCTATTCTGGGGCAGACAACGGCGCCCGATGCCCACGCGACGGTGGCAATGGCCCGCTCCGTCGAGGCGCCGGCTGTCGGTGTCGACGTGCCGGTGCCGGCCAGGAGCCGCCTGCCTCTGTTTGCCGGCATCGCGGTGGCGGTTCTGGCCCTGGCTGGCGGCGGCGGATACCTCGCCTTCGGCCCTGGCGGCAACCCGGCACCAACCGGTACCGCGCTACAAGACCTCAAGATCGAGGACCTCGAGCGCGTACTGGCGGAGCGGCGCAAGGCCGATGCCGCGGCCGCAGAGAAGAAGCGACTGGAGGAAGAGGCACAGCGTAAGGCCGATGCCGATGCCGCCGCCAAGAAGGCTGCCGACACCGAACTCGAGAAGGCCCAGCAGGCTCGCCTGAAGGCTGAGCAGGAACTGGCCCAAATGAAGGCCGACATGGAAACACGCCGCCAGGCCGAGGCCGGTCAGCGCGAGCAGGCCGACGCCGTCGCACGACGCGCCGCCGAGGAGGCCGCCCAGCGTAAGGCCGAGGCCGAGATGGCGGCACTGAGACAGGCAGAGGACGACGCGCAGAAGAAGGCCGCCGCCGAGGCCGGCGCCAAGCGCCAGGCCGACGAGGCGCTGGTCAAGGCACAGGCCGAGCGGCAGAAGGCCGAGGCCGAGGCGAAGCAAAAGGCCGAAGCAGAAGCCAGACGGAAAGCCGAATCCAGCACCAGGGAAGTTGCCGAGGCGGAAGCTCGCCAGAAGGCTGAGGCCGATGCCAAGCAGAAGGCCGATGCCGAAGCGACCGCCGCCGCCGCGGCTGCGGCCGAGAAGAAGGCAGCTGAAGCGGCCGAGACGGCACTGCGCCTCGCGACGGCCGACCGCCAGCGCTTCCAGGTGGCGCTGAGTGCGCTGGGCTTCGACACCCGCGGCAGCGACGGCGCCTTCGGCCCGCGCACGCGCGAGATGATTGCCAACTGGCAACGTGGCCACAGCTATCCGGCGACCGGCTTCCTGAATGCAGCGCAGAGTCAGGCGCTGCTGCGCGAAGCCGCTCCTGCCGTCGCCAGGTTCGACGACGAGCAGAAGAAGATCGAGGAAGCGAAGAAGAAGGCGGACGACGACAAGGCCAAGGCCGAGGCCGCCGCCAAGGCGACGCCTGTTCCAGCCGCGCCCGTGCCCGCTGCCGTGCCGGCCCCCGTGCCTACCCCCGTGCCTACCCCTGTGCCGGCGCCAGCTGCAGCGGCGCCCAATGTTGCGGCGGCCGCGCAGGGCGCGGGATCCGACGGCCTCTGGAAGGGGACATACGAATGCACGGCGGCCACGTACGGCGTCAATTTCAGTATGCCCCTTCAGATTGCCGTGTCGGGCGGTGTCGGCACATGGACAAGACCCGGCTCTGCACCCAGCCAGAGGGGCAACCAGTCCATCACGGTGAAAATCAGTGGCGCGCGAGTTGATATCTCCCGGGTCTACGCGCCGGCAAATCGGC
>JAUXRT010000366.1 GCA_030681635.1 Reyranella sp. | reverse complement strand
GGGGTATTTTGTTCGTAGACGAACCGATTAACCGGCGCAGGCCGGAAGCGCAAGACGGGTGGCACCTTCGCGACATTTATGCCTGATGACGGAGCCTGCGGCTTCGCGCATGGTCCGGCCTCCATGCAAACCGCTCCCGCTTCCGTGCGCAACTGGCTGATCGTCGTTGCCGCGATGATCTTCTTCATGATCGCCATCGGTGCGCTCACGCGGCTCACCGAATCGGGCCTGTCGATGGTCGAATGGCGGCCGGTCACCGGCTGGCTGCCGCCGCTCTCCGACGCGGCGTGGAATGCCGAGCTGGAGAAATATCTTTCTTCGCCGCAGGGAAGATTGATCAATCGTGGTTTCAACGTTGTCGAATTCAGAGAGATCTTCTGGCTGGAGTATATCCACCGCCTGTGGGGCCGGCTGATCGGCGTCGTCTTCGCCGTCCCGCTCGCCTGGTTCTGGCTGCGCGGAGACCTCACGCCCTTCCTGAAGCCCCGGCTGCTGGCGCTGCTGGCGCTGGGCGGGCTGCAGGGCGCGCTGGGCTGGGCCATGGTCGCCTCGGGCCTGGTCGACCGCCCATCGGTCAGCCACTACCGGCTCGCCGCCCACCTGCTGCTCGCCGTGGCGCTTTACGCCTACACGGTCTGGCTGATCCTTGAGCTTGGACCGCAGGCGGCGCGGCGCGATGACGCCAAGGTGGCGCGCGAGAGCACGGGGCTGATCGCCTTTCTCTTCGTCGTCCTCACCTGGGGCGCGCTGATGGCCGGGCTGCGGGCTGGTGCTGCGCACAACACCTTCCCCACCATGTCGGGCTACTGGATCCCGCCCGGCCTGTTCGAGATGGCACCATGGTGGATCAACCTTTTCGAGAACGGCACGACGATCCAGTTCGTCCATCGCTGGCTGGCCAAGCTCCTGGTGCTGGGCGTGCTGGCGCTGGCCTGGCGCGTGCGGCGCCCGGAAACGCTGGCGGCGGCTGTGATGGCGATGCTCCAGCTCGGCCTCGGAATCGCCACGATTCTGAGTGGAATCAACATCTTCCTGGCAACAGCGCATCAGGTGGGCGCGGTGCTTCTGCTGACGACTTTGATCGTGGTGCGCCATCGCGCGACGCCTTCTCGGCAGCCTCAGGTCTCGGCTATGGTCGGGGGATGACCGGCAAGCTGCCCAACGTCCTGGCGAAGCGTCCCGTTGTCCTGGCCGGGGTCGCGATCCTGATCGTGGCCGCCGCGGCCACCGGCGCCTGGGTGACACAGCCGCCCGAAACGGCACCGCCGCGAGTCGCCAAGGCGGCCCGGGCGAAGCGCGCCGTGGTCGAAACACCCTCGCCGCCGGCCGCCGCGCCGGCCGAGATCGTCCTACAAGATGCCCCGGCGCCGCCCGCACCGACCAGCGCCGACATTGCCCGCAGCGACCCGCCGCTGGCCGCGTCGACGGCCGCGGCCGAGCCGCCCAAGCCGACCGATTGGACGGCGATGCCGATCGACGAGCTGCGCATCAAGGCAAACGCCAACGAGATCGTCGCCATGGAGGAACTGGCCCGCCGGCTGGTCCAGGGCGTGGGCGTGACCAAGGACCAGCAAGCCGGGGCCGGCTGGCTGCTGCGCGCGGCCCAGCGCGGTTCGGCGCAATCGGCATTCAACGTCGCCGTGATGTACGAGCGCGGCTTCGTGGTCGTGCGCGATTCGACCAAGGCCATCGAATGGTACCGCAAGGCCGTGGCGGCCAACATGGCAATGGCCAAGCACAACCTCGCCCTGCTGCTGCGCGACGGCAAGGGCGCCCCGCGTGACGGCAAGGAAGCCGTCGAACTGCTGCGCTCGGCCACGCTCCAGGGCATGGCGGCATCGATGTTCACCTTGGGCGACATCTACGAACGCGGCGACGCCGCGCCGAAGGATGCAGCAACGGCGTTGGCCTGGTTCGCGATCACCGCCGAGTTCGAACGCCAGACCAATCGCGGCGCCGAGACGGCGCTGGCCAAGACGGCAAGCCAACGCTCGCAGACCCTGCAGAGGATCCTGACGCCGGCCGAACTCGAGCGGGCCCAGCAGGTCAGCCAGGCCGAGTTCAAGCTCATCGTCGAGACGCTGTCGCCGCCCAAGCCGGCCCCCGCGCCCCCGGCGCCGGCACCGGAAGAGGCGGCCGCGCCGCCCCCGCCGGCGCCCGACGCCGATCCGCCGGGCTGGCCCAAAGCCGGCAACGACCAGGTCCGCGTCATCCAGCAGGCGCTGGTCGATCTAAAATTCCTGCGCGACAAGCCGGACGGCGCCCTGGGGCCGATGACCCGTGCGGCCATCCGCGCCTTCCAGCGCAGCACCGGCCTGCGCGAGACCGGCGAGCCGACGCGCGAGGTCTATGCCGCCCTGAAGGACTCGCTGGCCAACCGCGACGTGGTGGCCAATTCACCGCTGCCGCTGCCGGCCAAGGTCGAACCGAAGGTCGAGACGCCGACGGTCGAATTGCCGAAGGTCGAGTTGCCGAAGCCGGAGGCGCCCAGGACCAGCACAGCCAAGGCCGAGGCCCCGAAGGTGGAAGCCCCAAAGGTCGAGACACCGAAGGTCGAGACGCCGAAGGTCGAGACGCCGAAAATCGAGACGCCGAAGGTTGAAGCACCAAGGGTCGAGGTGCCAAAGACTGAGGCGCCGAAGACTGAACCCGCGAAGGTCGAGACTCCAAAGGTCGACGCCGCAAAGGCCGAGCCACCGAAAGCCGAAGCGCCGAAAGCCGAAGCCCCCAAGGCAGAACCGCCCAAGGTCGAAGCGGCGAAGATCGATCCGCCCAAGCCTGCCCTGCCGAAGATAGAAACCGCGAAGCCGCCGCCGACCCAGATCCCGGCCGCCCCGGAACCCGCCCCGGAACCCGCCAAGACTGCGGCCAAGCCCGCGCCCGCCCCGGCGATCATCGACATCGGCCGCACTGAGCCGCCGCCACCGCCGCCGACATCGGCCGAAATTGCGCGCGCGATGCCGAAGGAAGCAGCGCCGAAGGAAGCAACCAAGAGCGACGCGGCCAAGCCGGCGCCGGACGCCTGGCCGACGGCCCCTGCCGAACAGGTGAGGGCCATCCAGACGTTGCTGCGCAGCCTCAATTTTTCCCGCGACGCGCCCGATGGCCTGAACGGGCCCGGCACGCGCACCTCGATCCGCGACTACGAACGCGCGGCCGGCCTCGCGGTAACTGGCGAACCGAGCAAGGCGCTGTTCGAGTCGCTGACGGAACTGCGCCAGCTGATGGCGCCCAAGTCCAATTAAGTCCTGCTGACGTTGAGCCGTCAGCCTGGGACCAGCAGGCCGGCGTGCCGCCACCATGCCGCCGGCAGATGCGCCGCCGCTTCGCGCGCCGCCTCGACGGTATCGTAGAGCGCAAAGCAGGTGGCGCCGCTGCCGCTCATCGCGGCATAGCGGGCGCCGTCGCCCCGGCGCAGCACCTCCAGCACCTCGGCAATGGCCGGCTGCCGCGAGATCGCGGCGGCGGTCAGATCGTTGCCGCGTGCGGCAAGATCAGCCGCGAACGCGCGGAGATCGGGCCACGCGGACGGTGCGGGCGTGGCCGCCGAGAAGGCCCCGCGGCGCGCGGCGAAGACCTCCGGCGTGGCCAGCGGCGTGCGGGGATTGGCCAGCAGAATGGCGCAGGCCGGCAACGGCGGCGCCGGCCGCAGGACCTCGCCCACCCCCGAGGCCAGGGCCGGTCGGCCGGCCAGGCACATCGGCACGTCGGCGCCGAGGGAGGCTGCAATGTCGAACAGCTCCTCGGCCGGCATCGCCACGCGCCACAGATCGACCAGCGCCAGTAGCGCCGCCGCCGCGTCGGCCGAGCCGCCGCCCAGTCCAGCCGCAACAGGAATGTGCTTGGCCAGACGAAGGTTGGCGCGCGGCGTCACGCCGGCGCGGCCGGCCAGCAGGCGCGCGGCCTTCAGCACGAGATTGTCGGCATCGCCCGCGATCGCCGCCGCCTCAGGACCTTCGAGCGCGAGCGTCAGAGCGTCGGACGGGCCGACCTCCAGCCGGTCGGCGAGGTCGGTGAAGGCGATCAGGGAGTCGAGCAGGTGATAGCCGTCAGCGCGACGGCCAACGACGTTCAGCCAGAGATTGACCTTGGCGCGTGCGAGCCGCATGGCGCGAACCCTGACGACCCTGCCGCCGGATCAGCCGCCCTGCTTGGCGACCGGCGGCTTCTCGTAGACGGTCGGCTTGTCGTTGGACGCGTTGAGACCGTTGGCGAGCTTGTCCTTGATGACCGGTACGCGGTCCTTGTCCGGCTTCTGGTTGAGCGCGCGCTCCCATTCGAAGCGCGCCTCGCGCTTGCGGCCGACATGCCAGTAGGCATCGCCCAGATGCTCGGTGATGGTGGCGTCATCGCCCTTCTGTTCGCTCGCCCGCTCCAGCCATTCGACGGCCTTGTCGAACTGGCCGACGCGGTAGAAGGCCCAGCCGACGCTGTCGGTGATCGCCCCGTCGTCGGGACGGAGCGCCGTGGCCTGCATCAGCATCTTCATGCCTTCTTCCAGATGCAGGCCCTGGTCGACCCAGCTGTAGCCGAGATAGTTCAGGACATGCGGCTGGTCGGGCGAGAGCTCGAGCGCCTTCTTCATGTCCAGCTCGGCCTTCGGCCACTGCTTCGTCCGCTCGAGCACGATGCCGCGGCCGAAGAACACCGGCCAATGCCGCTCGTCGACCGTGCGCAGGCGCGAGATCGCCGTGTCGTAGGCGGCAACGGCCTCGGCGTAGTGCTCCTTGCCGCGCTGCAGGTCGGCCAGCGTCAGCGCCGCATCGATGCGCGTGGGCTTCTCCGCGATCAGCACCTTCAGCCGGGCGACCGCCTGGTCGAAACGATCCAGCTGGGCGTCGAGCGCCGCCATCCTGAGGCGCGCCTGCCACGAGAGCGGCGAGGTCGGCCCGACCTTTCCCAGCGCCGCGATGGCCTTGGGGATCTGCTGGAACTGCTCATAGAGGTTGGAGATCATCAGCCAGGCATAGTCGTTGTCCGGCTTCAGGCTGGTGGCGAGGTGATCGAAGATCAGCGCAAGGTCGGCGCGCTGGTTGCGCGGATCGGCCGCCAGGATGCCGCCGATGTCGAACAGGATCTCGGAGATGCCCGCGGCCGGCGACGGCGGCTTGGGCATCGGCGCATTGGCCGCGACCAGCCCGTCCATCAGGACGGAGTCGCTGTACTTCTCGCCGTAGGTCTTGAGCAGCTCGCGCGCCTCGTCGGCCTTGCCGAGCCGGCGCAGCCCGTCGGCGGCGGCCAGCGTGGTGCGCAAGCCATTGCGGTCGAGCGATGCCGCGCGGCGGTACTTCGACTCCGCCGCCGCCTTGTCGCCCGCCATCTCGTCGATCTGGGCCTCGATGACCAGCGCCGGCGCCTCGGCACGCTCGCCGGCCGCGGGCTTGAGCCTGGACAGGAAGGAGCGCGCCGCGGGGTAATCCTTTTCGCCGGCCTTGAGCCAGGCCATCACGTAGTCGCGCAGCACGCCCAGTTGGTTCTCGGAGCCGATACGGTTGAGCTGTTTCTCGGCCGCCTTGTACTCGCCCTTCTTGATCGCCTGGACCGCCAGCACGAGGTTGGCGAAACCGTCGCCTGGCCGCGTCGCCAGCACCTGGGGCGCGAGCTGGGCGGCGGCATCGATGCGGCCGGCATACATGCGCATGCGGAAGGCGGAATAGGTCAGTTCCGGATCGGTGGGGGCGAGCGCGAGCGCCGCATCCATCTGGTCGGCTGCCGCGTCGTAGTCATGGTCCTGTTCGGCCACGCGGGCGGCGAGGTAGCGGCCGTCGAGCGTGGCCGCGATCTGGCGCCCCCGCTGCGGCGGGGATTGGGATTGGGGCTGGGCATTGAGGGTAACCGGAAGCGCGAGGAGCAGCGCGGCCGGAAGCAGCGTGAGGAGTGTGCGTCGCATACCTGTCACATGTTGGGGTAATTGGGACCGCCGCCACCTTCGGGCACCGCCCAGTCGATGTTCTGAGCCGGATCCTTGATGTCGCATGTCTTGCAGTGCACGCAATTCTGCGCGTTGATCTGGAAGCGCGGCTGGCCGTTGTCGGCGGTCACCACTTCGTAGACGCCGGCCGGGCAGTAACGTTGCGCCGGTTCGGCATAGAGCGGCAGGTTGACAGCGATCGGGATCGACGGATCGCGCAGCTTGAGGTGAACCGGCTGATCCTCCTCGTGGTTGGTGTTCGAGAGGAACACCGAGGAGAGCTTGTCGAACGAGATCACGCCGTCGGGCTTGGGATACTGGATCGGCTGGAACTCGCTGGCCGGCCGCAGGGTCTCGTGGTCGGCCTTCTTGTGATGGAAGGTCCAGGGCAGGCGGATGCCGAGATCGTGCATCCACATGTCGAAGCCGCCGTAGATCGTGCCCACCACCGTGCCCCAGGAGAGCGCCGGCTTGACGTTGCGGACCTTGTCGAGATCCTTCCATATCCACGACGCCTTCACCTTCACCGGATAGGCGATCAGCTCGTCACCGCCGGTCTTGCCCGCCGCCAGCGCCTCGAACGCGGCTTCAGCCGCCAGCATGCCGCTCTTGATCGCGTTGTGGCTGCCCTTGATGCGCGGCAGGTTGACGAAGCCGGCCGAGCAACCGAGCAGCGCGCCGCCCGGAAAGGTGAGCTTCGGCACCGACTGCAAACCGCCTTCGTTGATGGCGCGCGAACCGTAGGCCAGCCGCTTGCCGCCCTGCAGGTACTTGGCGACATCGGGATGGGTCTTGAAGCGCTGGAATTCGTCGAACGGTGACAGGTAAGGGTTCTCGTAGGAGAGATGCACCACAAACCCGATCGACACGAGATTGTCGCCGAAATGGTACATGAACGAGCCGCCGGCACTGCCGGTCTCCGACAATGGCCAGCCCTGCGAATGCACGACCAGGCCCTTCTTGAACTTGGCCGGATCGACCTGCCACAGCTCCTTCAGGCCAATACCGAACTTCTGCGGATCGACGCCGGCGCGCAGGTCGAATTTCGACATCAGCATCTTCGACAGCGAGCCGCGCGCGCCTTCGGCGATCAACGTGTACTTGGCGTGCAGTTCCATGCCCGGCGTGTAGCTGTCCTTGTGCGTGCCGTCCTTGGCGACGCCCATGTCGCCGGTGGCGACGCCCTTCACCGATCCGTCGTCGTTGTAGAGCACCTCGGCGGCGGCGAAGCCCGGATAGATTTCCACGCCCAGCGCCTCGGCCTGCTGGCCGAGCCAGCGGCAGACGTCGCCCAGGCTGACGATGTAGTTGCCGTGGTTGTTCATCAGCCGCGGCATCGTGAAATTGGGGAAGCGGAACGAGCCCGCCTTGGTGAGCCACAGGAACTGGTCGTCGCTCACCTGGGTCTCCAGCGGCGCGCCCTTCTCCTTCCAGTCGGGGATGAGCTCGTTGAGGCCGACCGGGTCGACCACCGCACCCGACAGGATATGGGCGCCGATTTCCGAACCCTTCTCGAGCAGGCAGACGGAGACCTCGTGATTGCGCTCAGCCGCGAGCTGTTTTAGGCGGATCGCCGCCGACAGCCCGGCCGGGCCACCGCCCACGATCACCACGTCGTATTCCATCGCCTCGCGCGTCATGCCTGTCTCGCTCTACAATGCCTTTTCCAGATGGACGCGCCGCCGGCCGGCAGCGATCCTTCTGCTGTAGATAGCCTGTCGGGGGCGGGATCGCCACCCGAGGAAAAGGGGAATTCCCGTGGCAGCGTTGACCCAAATCGACAGCAAAATCTTCTCTGCCCGCGAATTCCGGCTGGAAAGTGGCCAGACACTGCCGGTTCTCGAACTCGCCTACGAGACATATGGCGTGCGCTCGCCCCAGGGCGACAACGGCATCCTGGTGGTCCACGGCTACACGTCGAGCCATCACGCCGCCGGCCACAACGCCGCCGGCAAGCAGGGCCGCGGCGTCGCCGAGGGCGCGGCGGGCTGGTTCGACGGGCTGATCGGACCGGGCAAGGCGATCGACACCGACCGCTATTTCGTCGTCTCGGTGAATGCGCTGGGCTCGGCGCACGGCAGCACCGGCCCCAACGGCATCGATCCGCGGACGGCCAAGCCCTACGGCCCGACCTTTCCCGAAATCACGATGCGCGACATGGTGGCGAGCCAGAAGCTGCTGGTCGATTCGCTGGGATTGAAGAGCCTGATCGCCGTGGTCGGCCCGTCGATGGGCGGCTTCCAGTCGTTCCAGTGGGCCGCCTCCTATCCCGGATTCATGAAGGCGATCGTGGCGTCGGTCTCGGCGCCGCGGGCGCCGTCGCGCGCGGGAGGACTGGAGCAACTACAGAAGCGGCTGGCCGGCGATCCCAACTGGAACGGCGGCTGGTACTACGACAATGGCGGCGTCACCGCGACGCTGGAGCAGATCCGCTACGAAACGCTGCTCGCCTACGGCCAGACCGAAGACGCGGCCAAGGCCGCCGCCAAGAGCTGGGCCAAGGTCTACGATGCCCATTCCCTCGTCACGCTGCGGCGGGCCATCGACTCGTTCGACATCACCGACCAGTACGCCAAGGTGACGGCGAAGGTCCTGTATGTGCAGTCCAAGACGGACAAGCTCTTCGACATCGCCCTCTGCCCGGCGTATGTGACCGACATGCGCAAGGCGGGCATCGACATCACCTACGTTGAATTGCCGTCCGACAAGGGCCATCTGGCGAGCCACGCCGATGCCGCAATGTGGGCGCCGATCCTCGACGCCTTCGTGAAGAGCCTCGGATGAACGAAGCAGCCCTCCCGCACGAGGACATCGCCTCGCTGCTGAAATGGTACGTCGACCACGGGCTCGACGAGACCATCGGCGAGGAAGCCGTCGACCGCTTCGCGCTGCCGCCTCCCGCCGCCGCGCCGGCGATCGCCCCATCGCAAGGCGCCGTGGCGCCGACGCCGATCCGCGCGCCTCTGCAGGCGCCGATGGTCCGTGCCCCGGTGCCGCTCGAATCGCCGCAGCTCGCCCAGGACGCACGCGAACTCGCGCGGCGCTGCGGCACCATCGCCGAGCTCGAGGAGGCGGTGCGCGCCTTCGAAGGCTGCGCGCTGAAGCGTACCGCCAAGAACACCGTCTTCGCCGACGGCGTGGCGGGTGCCCCCGTCATGGTCGTGGGCGAGGCACCCGGCGCCGACGAGGACCGCCTCGGCAAGCCATTCGTGGGCGTCAGCGGCCAGCTCATGGACCGCATGTTCGACGCCATCGGCATGAGCCGCGAACGCGACCTCTACATCACCAACATCCTGTTCTGGCGGCCGCCGGGCAACCGCACGCCGACCCTGGCCGAGCAGGCGGTCTGCGTCGCCTTCACGCGCCGCCACATCGAACTGGCCAGGCCGAAGGTGCTGGTGCTGGCCGGCGGCACGGCCGCCAAGGCGATGCTCGAAACCACCGAAGGCATCATGCGGCTGCGCGGCAAGTGGACCAGCCTGAAGCTCGACGACGGCACCGAGGTGCCGACCATGCCGACCTTCCACCCCGCCTATCTGCTGCGCACGCCCGCCAGCAAGCGCCAGAGTTGGCTCGACCTGCTGGCGATCGATAAGAAGCTGAAGGAGCTCGGCTCGAAATAGCCCTATCGGCGAGTGACGATCTCGCCGAGTGCACGCGGGTCACGTCGCAGATCAAGACAGGCGAGGACCAGAACCCGCTCCCCTTCTTCGACATAGAACAGACCGAAGGGAAATCGTCTCATCACCGCACGCCTGATTCCGCTGTCGACGACCTGATACAAGCCCGGCGCATCAGCAATGTGACCTTCAACGCGGCCCACCTCAGCGACAAACGCAGCGCCCAGCCCCGTCCGTTCACTTTCATAATGCCGGGCGGCGTCGATAATGTCGCGCCGCGCGGCCTGTCGATAGACAACGAGAAGCGGCACTGCCTCAGGTCATACCCAGTTCGCGACGGATATCAGTCAGCGTGACGACAGGTTCTTCGGGGTTGGCGCGGTACTCGGCGAGTCTTCGACGAAGCTCTCGGCGATGTTCGTCGGAGATCGGAGCGACCGCCGTGTCGTTGGCGACGCTGTCGAGCAGGTCATAGGCCAATCGCAACCGCTCGTCAGCGTCGAGTTTTTCCAGCTCAGCGATCAGAGCCCGATTCATGGGTCCGATCATAGCGCAACGGCCAAGGCTTGTAAGCCTACCGATCGACGAGTTTCTTCCTGAAGAAGAACTTCTTGTGGCCCGGCGGGAAGTCGTCGAGCGTGGCGAAGAGTTGGTAGCCGCGCTTCTCGTAGAACGGCCGGGCCTGCCATGAATGCGTGTCGAGATGCGCCGAGTGGCAGCCGCGCTTCAGAGCATAGTCCTCCGCGGCATCCATCAGGCGCGTCGCATGGCCCTTGCTGCGGATCGCCTCGTCGACCCAGAGGGTGGCCACGAACAGCCAGTCGGACCAGACGTATCCCAGCAGGCCGCCCAGGGTTTCACCCTTTTCGCCCTTCAAGTAGATGTTGCAAGGATAGTAGTCGGATCGGCCCGTCGCGCCGGCATTGAAGTATGAGAGCCGGTCGCGCACATAGTCGGCCGCGGCCGGGTTGCTGGGGTCGAACACCAGGTCGATCTTCTCATCCATTGGTTCACCCACCGGCCGGCATCTCCGCGCGCTGGCGGACCAATGCCAGTAGGGCACGGCCGATCGGCATGTCGACACCGACCCACTCCGACATCTCGACCACG
>JAUXRT010000365.1 GCA_030681635.1 Reyranella sp. | reverse complement strand
ATCGACCTGCAGATAGTCGATGGTCTCCGCCGACTTGTTCTCGACCACCAGGCTCGGCACGCAATTGCCGAAGACCGTGGAGTCCGCGCCGCGCATGACATCGATGCCATTCGCCGCGTGTACCGATGAACCAGCAAAAATCAGACCAACTGCGATGAGATAAGCACGCATGACCGACCTCCTTGGTTGCCCGATTACGACTCCTATTGCGCCTGCAGCCTTTGTTCGCGCCGCGTGGCCAGCATCTGCAGGATGGCCGCCGCCGTCTCCTCGATCGACCGCCGCGTGACATCGATGGTCACCCACTTGCGCCGCGCGTAGAGGCGGCGGGCATCCTGGATCTCACGCTGCACCTGCTCCATGTCGGTGTATTCGGTCTCGATCTCCTGCTGCAGCAAGCGCAGGCGATTGACCCGGATCTGCACCAGCCGCTCGGGATCGGTGATCAGGCCGACGATCAGCGGCCGTTTCGAATCCTCGAGTTCCTGCGGCGGCGGCACGGCCGGCACCAGCGGCACGTTGGCAGCGCGCACGCCACGGTTGGCAAGATAGACGCAGGTTGGCGTCTTGGAAGTCCGCGACGGGCCGACCAGGATAACGTCGGCATCCTCCAGGTCGTGCGTCGATTGCCCGTCGTCGTGCGCCAGCGTGTAGTGCATTGCGTCGATACGGTCGAAATAACCCTCATCGAGCTGATGCTGGCGCCCCGGCCACTGCTCGCTCTTGGAATGGAAATGAACGGCAAGCACGCTCATGGCCTGGTCGAGCACGCCGACGCAAGGCAGTTGCAGCCGGCGGCAATGGTCGCGCACGAGATCACGCAGTTCCTGATCGACCAGCGTATAGAGGACGGGCCCGCGATCGCGTTCGACCGCCTGCACGACCTTTTCCATCTGACCGCGCGTTCGCACCAGGGACCAGACATGCTCCTGCACGAAGATGCCCTCGTACTGGACCAGGCAGGCGCGCGCCACGCTGGACACCGTTTCGCCAGTGGAATCGGACACGAGATGAACGTGAAAATTGCGGTTCGCCACACCGTGTTTTACCCCACACCAGGGCCGGGAGAAATGCGGGATTGGCGGCGAGGTCGCGGGGACAGTCGGGAGATCCCGGCCGATCGGGCCGATTCGGGACCCGACTCGCCTTTGCCCTCCAGACTCTCATCCCTTGCGGACAGTCCGGGAGGAAAGGCCTGCGAGTCGGGAATCACGCCAGGCAACCGCCTGAATCCAGCCTCCGCCGATCCACAGCGCCCTGGGGAGAAGAGTCCAATAGGGCGCATCCCCACGTGCCACAGGCCCTACTACTGCTACTACCTATTAAGATTAGAGTAAGAGGAAGCATGAGGGACAAGAGTTGAGCAGGCAGAAAGCAGCGGGCAAGTTTCTCCAGACACTGGCCGGGACGCGATTTCCGACGCCACCGATCTGGCTGATGCGGCAGGCAGGGCGCTATCTGCCGGAGTATCGCGCCGTCCGAGCCACGACCAAGTCCTTTCTAGAATTCTGCTACACGCCGGACAAGGCGATCGAAGTGACGC
>JAUXRT010000363.1 GCA_030681635.1 Reyranella sp. | reverse complement strand
CTCGACCTGGCCGCCCTTGGCGTCCTTGACGGCCTGGCCGACGTTCGGCGTGACCGTGCCGAGCTTCGGGTTCGGCATCAGGCCGCGCGGGCCCAGCACCTTACCGAGCCGGCCGACCACGCCCATCATGTCGGGGGTGGCGACGCAGCGCTCGAAGTTCATCTCGCCGGCCGTGATCTTCTCGGCCAGGTCCTCGGCACCGACCAGGTCGGCACCGGCGGCCTTGGCTTCCTCGGCCTTGGCACCACGGGCGAACACCGCCACGCGCACCGACTTGCCGGTGCCGTTCGGCAGCGCGATCATGCCGCGCACCGCCTGGTCGGCGTGACGCGGATCGATGCCCAGGTTCATCGCGACCTCAATGGTCTCGTCGAACTTCGCCTTGGCGTTCGCCTTGACGATCTTCACGGCCTCATCGAGGGGATAGACCTTCTCGCGGTCCACGGTACCCACCGCCGTCGTGTATCGCTTGCCTCGGCTCATGGCGCTACTCCACTACCTGGAGGCCCATCGAGCGGGCGGAGCCCACTATCTGGGCCATCGCCGACTCGACCGAGTCACAGTTGAGATCGGGCATTTTCTGCTCGGCGATCTCCTTGACCTGGGCCTTCGTCACCTTGCCGACGATCTGCGTGCCGACCGTCTTGGCGCCCGCCTCGATGCCCGCTGCCTTCTTGAGGAAGTAACTCACCGGCGGCGTCTTGGTGACGAAAGTGAAGCTGCGATCCTGGAACACGGTGATGACCACCGGGATCGGTATGCCCGCTTCCATCTTCTGGCTGCGTGCGTTGAACTGCTTGCAGAATTCCATGATGTTGACGCCCTGCTGACCGAGCGCGGGCCCGATCGGCGGCGACGGGTTGGCCTTGCCGGCCGGCACCTGCAGCTTGACGTAGGCTTGAATCTTTTTAGCCATTCTTGCCCCTCCTGTGGGCGGCGCGGTACGGCCATGGCTAGGCCTCCCGCACCTATGTTCCAGTCAACCCATTGATCCGTAAGGATTTTCTGAGGAGACCGGCCTCATGAGAAAAGGCCGGCACGTGGCCAGCCCTTCCAAGGGCGCGGGGTTTAGCAAACTCCCCGACGCCCCACAACCCCCGATTTTCAACCCCTAAATGGGCTCCAATCAGATCTTTTCCACCTGGGCGTAGTCGAGTTCGACCGGGGTCGAACGGCCGAAGATCGAGACGGCCACCTTCAGGCGTGCCCGTTCCTCGTCCACATCCTCGACCGTGCCGTTGAACGAGGCAAACGGGCCGTCGGCCACCTTGACCTGCTCGCCGATCTCGAAGCTGACGGCGGGCTTGGGCCGTTCCACGCCTTCCTGGACCTGGCGCAGGATGCGGCCGGCCTCGTTTTCCGAGATCGGAACCGGCTTGCCGCGGCCACCGCCGCCCAGGAAGCCCGTCACCTTGGCCGTGTTCTTGATCAGGTGCCAGGTGTCGTCGGTCAGGTCCATCTTCACCAGGACGTAGCCCGGGAAGAACTTGCGCTCGGTCTGGACCTTGGCGCCGCGGCGTACTTCGACGACTTCCTCGGTCGGCACCATGACCTGGGAGATCTCCTCGTCCAGGCCCTTCTTCTGGGCCTGCTCGCGGATCGACTGGGCAACCTTGTTCTCGAAGCCCGAATAGGCGTGAACGACGTACCAACGATGAGTCATGTCACGAAACCCCGAGCAACAGCTTGATGACGAAGGCAATGATCTTGTCTGCCGCCAGGAAGAACAACGCCGCGATCACGACGAAGATGAACACCATGCTGGTGGTGATCATGGTCTCGCGCCGGGTCGGCCAGGTGACCCTGGCCACCTCGGCTCTGACTTCGCGGACAAACTCGATCGGATTCTTCGTCGTCATGATTGCCATTCTTCAAATAATGGCAGGAGCGGAGGGACTCGAACCCACGACCCTCGGTTTTGGAGACCGATGCTCTACCAACTGAGCTACACTCCTGCAGTCCGTCACCGCCGGCTTTTGGGCCGGCCGTGACCTTCTATAGCACTACTTCACGACTTTGGTGACGACGCCTGCGCCGACGGTCCGGCCACCCTCGCGGATGGCGAAGCGCAGGCCCTCGTCCATGGCGATCGGCTGGATCAGCTCGACGATCAGACGCGCGTTGTCGCCCGGCATCACCATCTCCGTGCCTTCCGGCAGC
>JAUXRT010000360.1 GCA_030681635.1 Reyranella sp. | reverse complement strand
TCGACCTTGGGCTGCTTGGCGAGATTGGCCTCGACTTCGCGATGCACCAGGCGTGAATCGCCGCCCGCCGCGGTGATCAGGTTGGCCGCCAGGCCTTCGGGATCGTCCAGCAGGACCTTCAGGAGATGGTCGGGGACGAAGCGTTGATGGCCGTCGCGCAGGGCCATCATCTGGGCGCTCTGCAGGAAACCCCGCATGCGTTCGGTGTATTTCTCTTGGTTCATTGCTCTACCCTTTCATTCACGCCCCCGTCATGCGGCAGGCGAAAGAGCGGACCCCTATCCGGGCATCCTCTAATCGATATGGGAAGGGATCGCGCAGGTGCAAGACCGGACCCGGGGTGCGGCTTTCCGGCATAGTCATGAGGGTCTATAGGACGACCGGCACGATCTGGGACAAGACAACGGGGGAGAAGAGCAATGTCTGGTGGGCACGGGCACGTCGATACCGCGAACAAGAAGATCGCCCTGCTGGTCGCCGTGCTGGCGGCCCTGCTGGCGGTCTCGGAAATGTCCGGCAAAAGCGCGCAGACCAACGGCCTCTCCAGCCACATCGACGCGTCCAACCTGTGGTCGTTCTTCCAGGCCAAGACGATCCGTCAGACCACGCTGCGCACAGCCGCCGAGGGCGCCGACGCCCAATTCAAGGACAGCCCTGCCAGCATGCCAGCGGCGCTCAAGGAACAGTCGGAGCGGTGGCGGCGCACCGCACAGCGTTACGACTCCGAGCCCGAGACCAATGAAGGCCGCAAGGAATTGATGGCCCGGGCCAAGGCGAAGGAAGCGTATCGCGACCGAGCGCTGGCGGCCTACCACATGTTCGAGTACGCCTCGGCCTGCTTCCAATTGGCAATCGTGCTGGCCGGCGCGGCCGCACTGACCGCGGTCGTCTGGCTCACCTTCGTCTCATTGGGCCTGGGCGCGGTCGGCATCGGCTTCACGGTGCTGGGGTTCGCGGCACCGACCCTGCTTCATATCTAGGGCCCACGAATCTAGAGCCCACGAAAACAGGGGCAAAAAAACACCCGACGGCGGCTGCCATCGGGTGCTCCTGAAATCCACTTCCGGATCGGCTATCCGCCGCGCCGGCCGGCCGGTGGCGTGAAAGCCGGGACTTCGGGCTGATCGTCGACCGCCGGATCCTCCTCGGGAGAGGGGCTGCGCCCGTTCTGCAGGAACGCGACACCTCCCAGGCCGGGATCGGCTTCGTTGGCATCGTCCCCGCGGCCGCCCATGCGCTCACCCGGGGCATGGCCGTTGGCGTTGCTGGGCGGCGGGCCGGATTGTTGCCCCCCCGGCTGACCCTGCTGCTGGGGATTGTTGGGATTCGGCTGACCACCCTCTTCGTCGCCATAACCCACATTGTTGCGCTGGCCGAAGCCGCCCATCGTCTGGATCATGCGGAAATAGTGGTCGGCGTACTGCCAATAGGCCTCGGCCTGGATGCGGTCGCCCGAAGCGGCCGCCTCCCGGGCCAGCGCCTGATATTTGTCGAACACCTGATGCGCATTGCCTCGAACCCGGACGTCGGGGCCGCTGCTGTCGAACATCTGGTTTCGATTGGGCGGGCGATTCGGGTTGTGGTGCTGCTGCTTGTGGTGGTTGTTGTGGCCGCCACCTCCGCCGCCACCGCCGCCGCCACCATTGCGACCGCCGCGCGATCGCTGACGATTGTTTGGTCTCATTAACCTTGGGCCAGTTACACGCCGGACGGGGTTGTTGTTGTTAGAAACCCTCTGCCCTTCCTGGGCGCCGTCACGGCTATTTTTCAGAGGGATATATTTTGCCCGCCGCCATCGATCGGCACAGGCTAATTCCCGCAAGGGACAATTCGCAAGCTAGTCCTATTCCCCTCCCTTGCCAACTCTTTAATGCGTCGCCGGCACGATCCGGTCGATCCCGCCGAGATCCTTCCAGGGACTGCCCACGGCAAACCCCGCTGCCGACAAAAGTGTCGATATATCAGGGGCTTGTCCCTCCCCTGCCTCGATCAGGACACGCCCCCCGGGAGCGACCAGCCCGGCTGCCTCGCCAGCGATGATGCGATAGGCAGCAAGCCCATCCCCACCCCCGTCCAGCGCCAGCCTGGGCTCAAAACGGGCGACTTCAGGCATCAGCCCGTCGATCGTTTCCGTCTCGATGTAGGGCGGGTTGGAAACCAGCAGGTCGAAAGGCCCGCCCAGCTGCCCGGCCCAGCCCAGATGCCGCCAGTCGCCACTAACGAGGCGCGTGCGGGCGCCGACGCCCAACGCGTCCGCATTGTCCTGGGCGACTGAAAGAGCCTCCGCCGAGGCATCCATGCCGACACCTCGGGCATTGGGAAATTCCCGAAGCAGGGTGAGCAGCAGACATCCCGAGCCGACACCGAGATCGACGATGCGCCACGGCGCCGTCCTGCCCGGCATCAGCGCCAGCGCCGCCTCGATCAATGTCTCGCTGTCGGGCCGCGGCACGAGGACGGCCGGCGACACCTTGAACGGCAAACCCCAGAATTCGCGCTCGCCCACGACATAGGCCATCGGCTCGCGCCGGATTCTCCGCGCGGTGAGGCTGCGTAACGCCTCGACCACCGCGGGCGGCGGCGCCTCGTCGCCGTGAGCGACCAACCATTCGATGGTGACTCCGGCGGCATGGGCCAGCAACAGGCGGGCTTCGAAGCGGGCATTGTCGATGCCGGCCGCCGTCAGGGCGACGGCGGTATCGCGCAGCAGCGCGTCGTAGCGCGCGGCCCCGGCCACCGGCTAGGCCGCCAGCTCCGCCAGACGGCTCGCCTCATCGTCGGCGGTCAGCGCGTCGATCAACTCGTCCAGCCCACGGCCCTCGAGGACCTCGTCGAGCTTGTAGAGCGTGAGGTTGATGCGGTGATCGGTGACCCGGCTCTGCGGGAAATTGTAGGTGCGGATGCGCTCACTGCGGTCGCCGCTGCCCACCTGGCCCTTGCGGTCGGCCGAGCGGATGTCGTCGCGACGCTGGCGCTCGGCGTCATAGAGCCGGGCGCGCAGGATCTTCATCGCCTTGGCCTTGTTCTTGTGCTGGCTCTTCTCGTCCTGCTGGCTGACGACGGTATTGGTCGGGAGATGGGTGATGCGCACTGCCGAATCGGTGGTGTTGACCGACTGGCCACCCGGGCCGGAGGAGCGGAAGACATCGATCCTGAGGTCCTTCTCGTCGATCTTGATGTCGAATTCCTCGGCCTCCGGCAGCACCGCAACGGTCGCCGCGGACGTGTGGATGCGGCCCGAGCCTTCCGTGGCCGGCACACGCTGAACGCGATGCACGCCCGATTCGAATTTTAGCCGGGCGAATACGCTGCGGCCCGTCACGGTCGCGATCGCCTCCTTGTAGCCACCGATGCCGGTATCGGAGAGCTCCATGATCTCGAACTTCCAGCCATGCTCGGCGGCATAGCGCTGGTACATGCGGAAGAGATCGGCCGCGAACAGGGCGGCCTCGTCGCCACCCGTGCCGGCGCGGATTTCGAGGATGGCGTTCTTCTCGTCGGCCGCATCCTTGGGCAGCAGCATGCGCTTCACCGCATGCTCAAGTTCGGGCAGGCGCTTGCGCAGCGCCGACGCCTCTTCCTCGGCGATCGCCTTCATGTCGGGGTCGGCCGCCATCGCCTCGGCGTCCTTCAGCTCCTGCTCGGCCTTGTGCCAGGCGTTCACCGCCTCGACGAGCGGGCCGAGATCGGCATACTCCTTCGAAGCCGCCACGAACTTCTGCGAATCGAGCGTGCCGGCGGAAAGTGCCGCCTGCAATTCGGCGTGACGGGTCACGATCTGGTTGAGCTTGAGCAACAGCGACACGGTGTTCAGCCCTTCAATGCGTCGGCGAGGGCGTCGAGCGCCACTTCACGCTGCTCGCCACTATCGAAATCTTTTAGCTGGGCCACGCCCTTGGCCAGCTCGTCGTCGCCGATGATGATGGCGGCGCGCGCGTTGAGCTTGTTGGCCCGCTGCAGGCGCCGCTTCATGTTGCCGCGATAGTCCTGCTCCACCGTGATGCCCTGGCGGCGAAGCGCGCGGGCAATCCCCAGCGCCCGGGCCTCGGCGGCAGCCCCCAGGGGCGCGATCACGACGGCCCGCGGCTCGGCCGCCGGCTCGTTGCACAGCATCATCAGGCGCTCGATGCCGCCGGCCCAGCCGATCCCCGCCGTCGGCGGTCCGCCCAGCTCGGCGATCAGCCCGTCATAGCGGCCGCCGCCCAGCACGGTCCCCTGCGCGCCGATGTGGGTGGTCACGAACTCGAAGGCGGTGTGGGTGTAGTAATCCAGTCCGCGCACCAGGGTGGGATCGACCTCGAAGGCGATGCCGGCAGCGGAGAGGCCGCCCTGCACCGCCGCGAAGAAGTCGCGGCTGGCCTGGTTGAGATGGTCGGCAAACGACGGCGCGCCGGCATTGATCGCCTTGTCGCCCTCGTCCTTGCTGTCGAGGATGCGCAGCGGGTTGCGCTGCAGGCGGCTCTTCGAGTCTTCCGACAACTTGCCGATGTGGGCCGAGTAGTAGTCGACCAGCACCTTGCGGTAGACGGCCCGGCACTCCGGGTCGCCCAGCGAATTGATCTTCAGGACACAGCGATCGAGGATGCCCAGCCGGTCGAGAATGTCGGCGGCAACCGAGATCACTTCGATGTCGGCGCCGGGCTCCGGCGCGCCCAGCACCTCGATGTCGATCTGGTGGAACTGGCGCTGCCGGCCCTTCTGCGGCCGCTCGTAACGGAACATCGGGCCGGCGGCGAAGACCTTCAGCGGCAGCTGCTGGCCGAGCTCGCCGTTGGACACGAAGGCGCGGCAGATGCCGGCGGTGTATTCTGGCCGGAGCGTGAGCGATTCGTCGCCGCGATCCTTGAACGTGTACATCTCCTTGGAGACGACGTCGGTGGTCTCGCCGATGCCACGCGCGAAAAGCTCGGTGAACTCGAAGATCGGCGTCGCCATCTCGCGATAGCCGTAAAGGCGCGCCACATCGCGCGCCGTGCCGACCACATGGGCGAAGCGCCGGTATTCGTCGGGGAGAAGATCGTGCGTGCCACGCACGGGCTGAAGCTTGCTCACGGGAAATCGCCTTGGGAAAAAGTCGACGGGAAGAGGTCGAAGGTCGCTACTCGGCGGCGGTGCGATGTCGGTCAGCTTCGGCGACCTGGGCGGCCTCGATCTCGGCCGCCTTCTTCTCGATCAGCGACACCAGATGGTCGACGACGTTGCCGTCCTTCAGCCGGTGGTGCGGGACGCCGGCGATGTAGACCTGATGGTTGTTGGCGCCGCCGCCGGTGAAGCCGATGTCGGTCTCGCGCGCCTCGCCGGGGCCGTTCACGACGCAGCCGATCACCGACACCGTCATCGGCGTGGTGATGTGGCCGACCCGCTTCTCCAGCGCCTCGACGGTGCGGATCACGTCGTACTGCTGACGCGCGCAGGACGGGCAGGAAATGATGTTGACGCCGCGGTGGCGCAGGTTGAGCGCCTTCAGCATCTCGAAGCCGACGCGGACCTCTTCCTCGGGCTCGGCCGAGAGCGAGACGCGGATCGTGTCGCCGATGCCCGCCCACAGAAGTGAGCCCATGCCGATCGAGGACTTGACCGTGCCGGTGCGGGTGCCGCCCGCTTCGGTGACGCCGACATGCAGCGGGTAATCGCAGGCGTCGGCGAGCTGCTGGTAGGCCGCGACCGCGAGGAAGACGTCGGACGCCTTCACGCTGATCTTGAACTCGTGGAAATCATGATCCTGCAGGATGCGCGCATGATCGAGCGCGCTCTCGACCATCGCCTCCGGGCAGGGCTCGCCGTACTTGTCCAGCAGGTCCTTCTCGAGCGACCCGGCGTTGACGCCGATACGCATCGAACAGCCGTGATCCTTGGCCGCCTTCACGACCTCGCGCACCCGATCGGCGCTGCCGATGTTGCCGGGGTTGATGCGCAGGCAGGCAGCGCCCGCCTCGGCCGCCTCGATGGCGCGCTTATAGTGGAAATGGATGTCGGCAACGATCGGCACCTTCGAGGCCCGCACGATCTGGGGCAGCGCCGCCGTCGACTCCTCGTCGGGGCAGGAAACGCGCACGATATCGACGCCGGCTTCCTCGGAGCGGCGGATCTGCGCGATCGTCGCCTCCGCGTCGGCCGTCAGCGTGTTGGTCATGGTCTGGACCGTGATCGGCGAATCGCCGCCGACCGGCACGGACCCAACCATGATCCGCCGCGATTTGCGGCGGATGATGTCGCGATAGGGCCTGATGCTCATAGCCGGCAATGTAGCTGTGGGCGGGCGGCTTATCCAGCCGCCGCGACGCCGTCCGGCCTAGCGCGCGTCGATGACGCGGTAGGCGATTCCGGCCGGCACGACGTAGCTTTCGCCGGCACGAACGTAGGTCTGGGCAAGCACGTCGCCGCTGGGAGCCCGCAATTCCACCCAGCTGTTGACGCGCACGCTGACCGGCGTGTCGATTTTCATCGGCAGGCTCGGCATCGATTCGGGCGCCGGCGTGCGCGCCACGGCTTCCTCGGTCGCGGGTGCATTCGGCGCGGGCGTCACTGGTGCGGCGATGCGCAGCGGCGGCTCGACCTGTACCGGCGGTTGTGCGGCTTGCGCCTGGCCGATGGCGGGAACCGCCATCACGACCGGCGGCGGCGGCGCGGGTACGGCAACGACGATGGGCGGCGCGAGCGGCGCGGGCTGGACGACGGTCTCCTGTCGCGGCGCGGGCCAGACTTCGGCGGGCAACCCGCCGGGCGTCGTGCGGACTTCCTTGACCGGAGGCGCAGCGGGTGCGGCCGGAGCAGCGGCAGAGTCGGCGGCCGGTGTCGCGGCGGACTGCGGCGACACAGCCGGTCGCGACGCCAACAGGCGATCCGGCACCGGCGGAACCTTTTCGGCAACCACCGACTGTTCACGCGGCAAATAATTCCAGACGGCGTAGCCGGCACCGACGACGAGCAAGACGGTCAGCACGGCGAGGCCGATCGGCGCGCGCCTCTCCACAATCGGGAAGTCGGCCGGCAGCGACACGGGGCGCTTGATGGGAACCGGACCGGAGAGATGATAGGCGGTCAGCACCTTCTCGGGATCGAGACCGACATGCGCCGAATAGGCCCGCAGGAATGCGGGGATGTAGGCGGCGCCGGGCAGCTTGTCGAAGCGACCATCCTCGATCGCCTCGAGATGGCTGCGCCTGATGCGCAAGCTCTTCTCGACCTCGGACAGATCGAGACCGCGCGCCTCGCGTTGATCGCGCAGCAACCGACCAACCGCACGGCCCGGTGTGGCCTCGCGTTCAACCGCTCGCCAATCGACCTGATCCGGCATGAATAGACCCTGCTTTCCCCTCGCAAGTGACTCTTAGCAGAGGCGCCATGACAGGGCAAAAGCGATTCGACTTCTCGTCGTTAAATTTCGATCGCGTGATCGGCAGCGAAGAGGCGCAGCGTCTCGCGCATGGGCCTGTCCGGTTGTGAAAGCGCAGAACCCATGAAACCAGTCGCCTCGGCAAGATCGAGCGATCGTATCATCGCCTTCACCGGTCCGATGGAGCCGGGCGACATCGAGAGTGACCGCACTCCGACAGCAAGAAGAGCCAGCGCCTCGACCGGCCGACCGGCCATCTCACCGCAGACGGCGAGATCGACGCCGGCGGGCCGCACTTTCTCAACCACAAAATGTAGCAGTCTCAACAGCGCCGGAGACAAGCTGTCGTAGCGGCCCGACACCCGGCTGTTCCCCCGGTCGGCGGCGTAGAGGAACTGGAGGAGATCGTTCGTGCCCACGGAGATGAAGTCGACCTGAGGCAACAGGCTGTCCAGCTGCCAGGCCAACGCCGGCACTTCGAACATAACGCCAACACGCAACTGCTCGGGCATGGCCTGGCCGCGCCGCCGGGCCCGGTCGAGTTCGAGGTCGAGCAGCCGCCGGGCGGCCAGAAGCTCGCCCACCTCGGCGATCATCGGAAACATGACCGACAGCGGCCGGCCGTTGGCAGCCTGGATCAGGGCGCGAAGCTGCCGGCGCAGCATGGCCGGCCGGTCGAGGCCGATCCGGATGGCCCGCCAGCCCATCGCCGGGTTGTCGTCGCCGAAGGCGCCGACATAGGGAAGAACCTTGTCGCCGCCGACATCGAGGGTGCGGAAGGTCACCGGCCGACCATCGGCAAGGTCGAGGACGCGGCCATAGAGCCAGGCCTGGGCATCGACGTCGGGAAACTCCGAACGCACCATGAACGGGATCTCGGTCCGATAGAGGCCGACCCCGTCGGCGCCGGTGTCGTCGAGATGCTGCATGTCGATCAGCAGGCCGGCATTCATGTGCAGCGAGATCCGGGCCTGGTCGCGCGTGGCCGACGGCAGATCGCGCAGCGCCGCATATTTGCGCCGCCGTTCGATCCGCGCGTTGATCGCCGCATGGACCGTCTGCAGCACGTCCTCGGCCGGCCGCACCAGCACCTGGGCATTGTCGCCGTCGACGACGATCGAATCGCCCGCCTCGACCCGCGACAGCACATCGGGGGCACGGCCGACGACGGGGATATCGAGGGCGCGCGCCACGATCGCCACGTGGCTCAGCGCCGAGCCCTCCTCCAGCACGACGCCGCGCAGGCGCGTGCGGTCGTAGTCAAGCAGCTCCGCCGGCCCCATGTCGCGGGCGACGACGATCATGTCGTCGGGCAGCGAGCTCGGGTCGACGGCGGCGCGCCCGGTCAGACGCAGCAGCAGCCGGTTGCAGAGATCCTGCAGGTCGCTCAGCCGCTCGCGGATATAGGGATCGGTCGACTGGCCGAGCCTGGTGCGGACGTCGTCGAAGGCGCGCTGTACGCCCGCCTCGGCGGTGAGGCCCGAGGCAACGGCCTCGCGCACGCGCTCCATCCAGCCGCGGTCGTCGACGAACATGCGGAAGGTTTCCAGGATCTCGCGCTGCTCGCCCGACTGCATGTCGTGCGCCTCGAGCATGCGGTCGACGTCGGCCCGCACGCCGTGCAGCGCCTCCTCGAAACGCTGCTGCTCCAGCTCCACGTCCTCGGCCACGACCCGCGAGATCACGATGCGCGGCTCGTGCAGCACGGCATGGCCGATGGCGACGCCGGGCGTGAGCTGCACGCCGTCGATGCGCAATGGCAACAGGCCGAGCCCGTCGACCTGCTGCATCTCGTTGGGGCTCACGATGTGGCCGGCCGCGATCAGCTCGGCCAGCACCATGGCGATGGTCTGCAGGGACTCGATTTCCTCCTCGTCGTACTGGCGGCGGGTGCGGTTCTGCACCACCAGGACGCCGAGCACGCGACCGGCGCGCAGGATCGGCACGCCGGCGAGCGAGTGATAGATTTCCTCACCCGTTTCGGGGCGATAGGCGAATTGCGGATGGGTCTGCGCGTCGTCCAGCGCCAGCGGCCTTCCGTGGGCCGCGATGTCGCCCACGAGACCCTCGCCGACGCGCAGCCGCGTGCGGTGCACGGCGTCGGGATTGTGGCCTTGGGTCGCGAACAGTTCGAGGACCTCGCCGGCCCGCAGCAGGTAGATCGAGCAGACCTCGGCCACCATCTCGTTGGCGACCAGGCGCACGACTTCGCCCAGCGTATCCTCGACGGAACCGGCACGCGCCATCGTGTCCCGGAGCCGCTTGAGGAGCATTCGCGGTCCGGCCAGTGGAGTTGCTCTCTCCATGGTCAGACCGCGGGATGCTTGAGTCGGATGACGACGAAGCTGCGGTCGATGGCGCAGGCGCAAGCTCGCCATGCCGCCAACGGCTGTGCGTTGAGGGGGCGGGCGTTGAGGCAAGCCTTGCTGGTGAGGGCCGCGCGCATGGCCCGCTTATAGCAAGACCCGCGCCGAACTGCCTACCGGCTTATTCGCATAAGCACCAAGGAAACTAATGCGATCAGGCGGCGTCGAGATCGTAAGCCGTATGTAATGCCCGCACCGCAAGTTCGGTGTATTCGGCCGCCACCAGGACGCTGATCTTGATCTCCGACGTCGAGATCACCTGGATGTTTATGCCCTTGGCGGCGAGCGTCTCGAACATCTTGAGCGCCACCCCGGCATGGCTGCGCATGCCGACGCCGATCACCGAGACCTTGGCGACGTTGATGTCCGACTTGACCTCGGCGAACTTGAGGTCGGCCTTGGCCTCCTCCAGCCGCCCCACCGCGCGGGCGAGGTCGGCCCTCGGCACCGTGAAGGTGATGTCGGTCGAGCTGCCGTCGACCGAGACGTTCTGCACGATCATGTCGACGTTGATGTTGGCCGCCGCCAGCGGCCCGAAGATCGCCGCCGCCACGCCCGGCCGGTCGGGCACGTGGGTGACGGTGACCTTGGCCTCGTCCTTGGAGAAGGCGATGCCGCTCACGACGGATTTCTCGAGCCCCTGGGCCATGATTTCGTCCTCGTCCACAACCAGCGTGCCAGGCAGATCGCTGCCCAGTGCCGCGTCGAACGACGACAGCACCTGCACGCGCACATGATGATTCATTGCCAGCTCGACCGAGCGCGTCTGCAGGACCTTCGAGCCCTGCGAGGCCATTTCGAGCATCTCCTCGTAGGTCACGCGGTCGATCTTCTGCGCCTTCTCGACGATCCGGGGATCGGTCGTGTAGACGCCGTCGACGTCGGTGTAGATGTCGCAGCGGTCGGCCTTGAGCGCCGCCGCGAGCGCCACCGCCGAGGTGTCCGAGCCGCCGCGGCCCAGCGTGGTGACGCGACCGTCGGGCGAGAGGCCCTGGAAGCCCGGCACGATCGGCACCTCGCCCGCCGTCATGGTCCGCGCCATTTCGACGGTGTCGATCTCGACAATGCGCGCCTTGCTGTGGGCGTCATCGGTCCGGATCGGGAGCTGCCAGGAACCCCAGGAGCGGGACTTCACGCCCTCCTGCTGCAACGCCAGCGCCAGCAGGCCGATCGTCACCTGTTCGCCGGTCGCCACGACCACGTCGTACTCGCGCGGATCCGGCAGGGGCGCGATCTCGTTGACCCACTTCACGAGCTGGTTGGTGGCGCCGGACATGGCCGAGACCACGACCGCGACCTCGTTGCCGCGCGCGACCTCGCCCTTGACCTTGCGCGCGGCATTCTTGATCCGCTCGATGTCGCCAACAGAGGTGCCGCCAAATTTCAGAACGATGCGCGCCATGAATCCACTCGAAGGGCAAGCCGCTGCCCGGAAAGCGGGGTATAGACACCGACGGCGCCATATGGGTCAAGGGTAGCCATGAGCCAGACCTCGCATAACCGGCACAACTCCACGGTCGATCCGGCCGAGATCGAGCGCTTTTCGCGCATCGCCGACGAGTGGTGGGACCCCACCGGCAAGTTCGCGCCGCTGCATCGCCTGGGCCCCGTCCGCATCGGCTACATCCGCGACCGCGCCGCCGCCCACTGGGGCCGCGAAGCGCTGGCGGGCCAGCCTCTGAAGGGCCTTTCCGTGCTCGATATCGGCTGCGGCGGCGGCCTGCTCAGCGAGCCCATGGCCCGTCTTGGCG
>JAUXRT010000341.1 GCA_030681635.1 Reyranella sp. | reverse complement strand
CGCCGGACTGTGGCCGGCGCTGCCGGCACGCGCAGCCCAGGCGATGGGTTTCGACGCGGCAAGGCTGCTGCTGTCGCGGACCGGCTTCGGCGCCACGCCGGCCGAAATCCGTGCCCTCGAAGCGCAAGACTATGCCGCCGCCGTCGATCGCCTCCTCAGCCCGGCACGGCTGCAGGCCGTCACCCCGGCACCGACGTGGATTGATCAAGGGCCATCCGAGGTCCGGCGCCAGCAGCAGGCGGCCGAGGCCGCGCGCAAGCCAGGTGTCGACGGCAAGCCGCTGCAGATTGCGCGGCCGGTGCAGGAGCAGGGCCGCGAGTTGCGCAACTGGTGGGTGGAAGAGATGCTGGTCACCGACCAGCCCCTGGTCGAGCGGATGGCGATGTTCTGGCACGGCCATTTCACCTCCTCGATGCTGAAGGTGCGTTACGCGCCGGCGCTGTTCCGGCAGAACGCGCTGTTCCGGCGCGAAGCGCTCGGCAACTTCGCGACGCTGCTGAAGGAGGTGGCGCGCGATCCCGCGATGCTGATCTACCTTGACGGCATGCGCAGCGTCGCCCGCCAGCCCAACGAGAATTTCGCCCGCGAACTTCTCGAGTTATTCACCTTGGGCGAGGGTCGCTACAGCGAAGCCGACATCAAGGCGGCGGCGCGGGCTTTCACGGGCTGGACGGTCAATCGCGAGAACGGGCAGTTCATCGAGCGTCCCGCCCAGCACGACGACAGCGAGAAGACCTTCCTCGGCCAGACCGGCCGCTTCGGCGGCGACGAGATCATCGCCATCCTGCTGAAACATCCGCGCACCGCGGAGACCATCGTCGAGAAGATGTGGCGCGAGTTCGTCTCGCTTCGGCCCGACCCGGCCGAGATCAAGAAATTATCGGCGTCGTTCCGCCAGAGCGGCTACGAGATCAAGCCGCTGCTGCGGGCGCTGCTGATGTCTCAGGCCTTCCGCGATCCCGCCAACCGCGGCAGCCTGATCAAGTCGCCGGTCGAGCTGATCGTCGGCACCATCCATGTGCTGGGGTTGCCGGTGCAGGAGAAGACGCAGCTCGTGCGCATGATGCAGGGGTTGGGCCAGGTGCCGTTCGATCCGCCCAATGTGAAGGGCTGGCCGGGCGGCGAGAGCTGGATCACGACCTACACGCTGCTGCTGCGCCAGCAGTTCCTGCGTCGCATCGTCGAAGCCACCTCGGTGGCCTCGACCGAAGGCGGCATGGCGATGAGGCCGGGCCCGGACAGGCGCGCCGAGCGCCGCCAGCAGCTGCCTAAAGATGACGGCACGATGCAGATGATGGAGCCGCGCCCGGTCGAGGGCCGCAGCCTGCGCAACGCCGGCGGCGAGGCACGACTCGGCGCCAGCCTGGGCAGCGCCGACTCCGCCACGCTGCTGCGCACCCTGCTGCCGCGCGCGCCGATCGACCCGATCGATGCCGCGGCGTCGCCGGGCGCGGTCGTGGCGGCGGCGATGCTCGATCCCGCCTACCAGCTGAAGTGAGGGACGCGCCATGGGCCGCATCCTGCTTCTGGTCGAACTGAAGGGCGGCAACGACGGGCTGAACACCCTCGTGCCCTACGCCGATCCCAGGTACCGCGAGCTGCGCCCCGGCCTTGGCGTCGCGCGCGAGCATGTGCTGCCGCTCGACGAGAAGGTCGGGCTGCACGACAGGCTCGAGCCGCTGATGGACTCGTGGAAGGCCGGGGACTTCGCGATCCTGCAAGGCGTGGGCTATCCCTATCCCAACCGCTCGCACTTCCGCTCGATCGAGATCTGGGACACCGCGTCGGCTGCGAGCCAGACCTTGAGCGAAGGCTGGATCGCGCAAGCCTTCCAGGACACCAGCCTGCCTAGGGGCGCTGCCGTCGACAGCATCGTGGCCGACACCAATGCGCTGCCGGTGACCGGCCCGTCGCTGCGCACCATTGTCATGCAGGATGCCGAGAACTTCCTGCGGCAGGCCGAGACCATGAAGGAGAGGGGCGGCAAGGCCGATGCCGGCAACCCGGCGCTGCGCCATGTGCTCGCCGTGCGCCAGGAGATCAATGCGGCGGCGGCGGGCCTGCGCGACAAGCTCCGCGCCGCACCCACGCCCGCCCATGCCTACAACCAGGACAGCGGCCTCGGCCGGCAGCTCGATCTCGCGACGCGCCTGCTGGCGGCGCGGGTGCAGGTGGTCGCCATCAAGATCGCCCTGGGTGGCTTCGACACCCACGCCAATCAGGCGCAGACCCACGAGCGGCTGCTGGGTGTGCTCGCCACGGGTCTCGCGACGCTGCGCAGGAATTTGATCGCCGCCAACCTCTGGAACGACGTGGTCGTCATGACCTATTCGGAGTTCGGGCGCCGGGCGCGGCAGAATGCCAGCGGCGGTACCGACCACGGCACGGCGGCGCCGCAGTTCGTCATGGGCGGCGGCGTGAAGGGCGGCCTCCATGGCGCCTATCCGTCGCTCGCCGACCTGCAGGACGGCGACCTCAAGCACACGGTCGATTTCCGCAGCGTCTTCGCGTCGGTGGCGCAGGGCTGCTGGGGCCTGCAGCGCGACTTCGGCCTGCGCCAGCCGCAGCGCCTGGACTTCCTTACGTAGGCTCAGTTCATTGCTGGGGGCGCGCCACTCCTGTGGCGCGATCTTCCCTTGTGAAAAGCAATGACGCGCGACTGGAGTCGCGCGCCCCCAGCAGCGGCAAGGGCCTATTCAATTGGAACGTGGACCAAGCTCTAGGCGCGGCCCGTCAGCTCCTGCCGCACCGAGCCGCGTTCGGCTTCGATGCGGATGAACCAGAGCAGCAGCGCGGCGATGATTTTGATCCCGACCGGCAGCACGATGTAGACGATCATCAGTGCCGTGGTGTCGTAGCTGCCCTCGGCCGGGTTGAAGCCCAGCAAGGCCGCCACCGGCAGCGAGCCCGCGGCGCCGAGTGCGGTCGCGAGCTTGGTGGAGAGCGCCCACAGGCCGAAGTAGGTGCCAGTCTTGCCCTTGGAATCGCCGCCCTCCTGGGCGTTGATCACGTCGGCCAGGATCGAGGGCGGCAGGCCATAGTCGGCGCCGATGCCCATGCCGGTGATCACCGAGATGGCCAGGAACCAGTAGAAGTCGCCGGGCCCGACGAAGATCGCGAGACTCATGGCGACGGCGGTCAGCACCATGCCGATGAACCAGGCAGCGGCCTTGCTGAGACGCTTCGACAGCAGCAGCCACAGCGGCACGCTGGCGGCGCCGGCGATGAAGTAAGTTAGCAGGATGATGCCGGCCTGCAGCTTGCCGCCCTTCAGCACATGCTCGACGTAGAACAGCATCACTGTCACCGCGACGCCCAGCGCCGCGCCGTTCACGACGAAGACCAGCAGCAGGCGGCGGAACAGACGGTTCTTCAGCGGCTGGAAGAAGGTGACGAAGATGTTGCGGTTGGCATGGGTGACCGGCGGATGAACCGACGGTCCCGCCCAGATCATCGTGGGCGTCGAGAGCACGAGCAGGATGGGCAGGAAGACCAGCCCCAGCATCGCATAGCCCTGGCTCTCGCCGAGCTGGGCGGTGAGGTAAGTCGGCAGCACGACGGCCAGCGTCATGCCGAGCAGGCCGAACACCTCGCGCCCGACCGTCACCCGGGTGCGCTCATTGTAGTCGTCCGACAGTTCGGCGCCGTGGGCGTGGTAGCTGATCGACACGCCGGAATAGCCGAGGTGGACCAGCAGCAAGGCAGCCAGCAGCCAGAACGCCATGAGATTGTGGTCGCCGATGATCGAATCGGGCGGATCGAAGAGCATGTAGAAGCCGGCGCCGAGGAGCGGGGTCATCAGGGCGACGAAGGTGAGCCGGCCGCGCTTGCCGCGCTTGGTGAAGCGGTCGCTGATCACGCCGATGATCGGATCCTGGATGGCATCGACGATGCGGGCGAAGATGAAGATCGCGCCCATGATGCCGAACGAGAGTTTCAGAACTTCGCCATAGAAGTGACTGACGTTCAGCACGACCGGCAACGCCGCCATGGCGAGCGGTAGTTGCAGGGTCGAATAGGCGACCAGACGGTCGAACTTGATTTTTACCGGCGCGGCGTCGCCATGCCCGTTCGATCCTGCATTCACTCGAAAACGCCTTCCTGTCACCGGGATGGCTTGGCACCCCCCGTCTTTGTTGGCGACAGTTATATATGCCTGAAGTGTGCCTGCAATACGTCCGTCCGGCGGGTTTTGAAGCCTGCGGCACAATAGGCAAGGTAATACCGCCACATCCGGCGGAAACGCTCGTCGAATCCCAGCCTGGACACCTGGTCGGCGACCCGGTCGAAGCGGCCCAGCCAGGTGTCGAGCGTGCGGGCATAGTCCAGTCCGAAACTGTAGAGTTCGGCGATCTTCAATCCGGCCAGCCTGCACTGCTCGCGCAGCGTCGCCGGTGACAGCAGCATGCCGCCGGG
>JAUXRT010000331.1 GCA_030681635.1 Reyranella sp. | reverse complement strand
CGGGTCGAGACGCTGTTCCCGGCCTTCCAGCGCGCCGGCCTGCGCATCGCCGTCGTCACTGCCAAGGACAAGCTGCGCGGCCTTTTAGGCAAGGGCCTCACTCTCGGTGCCGGCAAAGCTTGTAGCTTCTCCTCGGAGAAATCCGACAAGGCGACACTCGCCGAAAACGGCATCGAGAACGTCAATGCCCTGGTCGGCATGCCGGTGCCCGATGTCTACAGCGCCGGCCTCTCCGAGTTCGTCTTCGCCGCGGGCGTAAAACTGATGGAGCGTGACCGGCCGGAGATCATGTATCTCTCGACCACCGACTACATCCAGCACAAGCACGCCCCGGGCACCCCCGTCGCCAACGACTTCTACGCCATGATGGACGGCTACATGGCCAAGCTCGACGCCATGGGCTGCACCATCGTGCTGACCGCCGACCACGGCATGAACGCCAAGTTCGGTGCCGACGGCCAGCCCGACGTCCTCTATCTCCAGGACCTGTTCGACAAGTGGCTGGGTACCGACAAGGCCCGCGTCATCCTGCCGATCACCGATCCCTACGTCGTCCACCATGGCGCGCTGGGCTCCTTTGCCGTCGTCTATTGTCCCAATCCGCAGGAGTGGGCGGCCAAGCTCAAATCGATCCCCGGCATAGAAGCCGCGCTCACCAAGGAGGAGGCGGCCAAGCGATTCGAGTTGCCGGCCGACCGCCTGGGCGATCTCATCGTGGTCTCGACCAAGCACAAGGTGCTGGGCACGTCCGCCAGTCGACATGATCTCTCCGGCCTCACCGAGCCATTGCGCAGCCACGGCGGCATCTCCGAGCAGAAGGTGCCGCTCCTCTGTAATCGCAAGCTCGCCGGCGATGCCGGCGCGCGGCACTGGCGCAACTTTGACGCCTTCGACCTCGCTCTCAATCTGGTGGCCTAAATGGATACGATGGTTCGCAGCGACGTGCGGCACGAATATCTCCGCATCGCCGGCAAGAAGGTCGAGACCGGAGCGCGCCTCGAAGTGCGCTTCCCCTGGGACAACCGCTTGGTCGGCACCGTGCCGCGGGCCACGCCCGAGCTGGTGGCCCAGGCCTTCCAGATCGCCCACGACTACAAGCCCAAGCTGACGCGCTATCAGCGCCAGCAGATCCTGCTCAAGACCGCCGAGCTGCTGGTCTCGCGCAAGGAAGAACTCTCCCGTCTCATCACCCTCGAGTCGGGGCTTTGCCTAAAGGACTCGCTCTACGAGGTCGGCCGCGCCTACGACGTCTTCACCTTTGCGGGCCAGCTCTGCCTGTTCGACGACGGCCAGACCTTCTCCTGCGACCTCACCCCGCACGGCAAGCCGCGCAAGATCTTTACGC
>JAUXRT010000311.1 GCA_030681635.1 Reyranella sp. | reverse complement strand
GTCGACGGGCATGAAGATGCAGCCGCCGTGCATCGGCGACGGCGGAAAGCAGGGCTTCCTCGCCGCCGTACTTGCCGTCACCGAGGATGGGACAGCCGATCGCCGCGCAGTGGACGCGCAACTGGTGCGTCCGCCCGGTGCGTGGCCACAACGCCAGCAGGGCCGCCCGCTTGGCCAGGCGATCGAGTTCGCGGAAGTGCGTCAACGCCTTCTGCCCCTCTTCCTGATCGACCTGCATCATCTCACGGTCGCGCGCACCCGGCCGCTTGGCCAGCGGCAGGTCGATGGCGCCTTCCGGCTTGGGTGGCACACCAACCACGACGGCCCAGTAGAGCTTTTCGGTCTCCCGGTCGCGAAACGACTCCGCCAGTCGCTTGGCGGCCTGCCCGGTGCGGGCGATCAGCAGGAGGCCGCTGGTATCCTTGTCGAGGCGATGGACCAGCCGCGGCCGGTCCTCGAAGCCGAAACGCAGCGCATCCAGCATCCCGTCGATGTGCCGCTCCGTGCCGGTGCCGCCCTGCACCGCCAACCCCGGCGGCTTGTTGAGGACGATGACGTGGTCGTCGCGATGGATCACCAGCGACTGGATCTCGGCGGCGTCCCGGTCGGAGACGGTCGGAATCTCGCGCGGCTTGGGCGCCGGCGCCAAAGTGACGCCGGGCGGCAGGCGGACCTGCTGTCCGGGCTCGACCCGATCCTTGCCCTCCGCCCGCTTGCCGTCGATACGGACCTGGCCGGTGCGCAGCAGCTTCTGCAGCGCGCCGTGGCTCAAGCCCGGGAAATGGCGCTGGAACCAGCGGTCCAGCCGCAGGCCGGCTTCGTCATCGGATACGGCGCGCGTCTGGACCTGGCCGCGCGGGCCGCCCGGGGAGGCCTTGGAGGCGGGGCTGTCACTCATGGCGCGCAACCTAGGGGACAAGCTAAACAGGGTCCATGGAATCGGTGTCGTTCGACACATTGACGTTCGATCACCCGGCGGCCTGCCGGCCAGCGCGGCTGAGTGCCAGCCTGCACCTGCCGGCTTCAGCCGAGCGCCCCTCACCCTGCATGGTGATCCTGACCAGCAGCGCCGGCGTGCAACGCCACCGCGAGCACTATTACGCCCAGGTTCTCAACGAGGCCGGGGTGGCGGCGCTGATCGTCGACAGCTTCTCGGGCCGCGGCGTGCGCCGCACGGTGGCTGACCAGACCCTGGTCTCCGGCGCCCAGATGGAGGGCGATGCCTTTGCGGCCCTGGCCCTGCTGCGCGACGACCGGCGGATCGATCCGTGCCGAATCGGCATCATGGGCGTCTCAAAGGGCGGCGTGGCGACCCTCAACGCCGCCATCGCCGTCCGCCAGCGCTGGCGTGGCGGCTTTCCCCACCTGTTCGACCTGCATGTGGCGATCTGTCCCGGGGCCACCGCCCAGCATCGCGATCCCACGACGCACGGCCGGCCGATGTTCTTCATGCTGGCGGCCCGCGACGACTACACCCCTGCTCCCCTCGCCATCGAATATGCCGAGCGCATGCGGGCCATGGGCAACGGCCGCATCAAGGTGAAGGTCTATGGCAGCGCCCATCACGGCTGGGAATCGATCGGGCCGGTCTTCGATATCAAGGACGCCGAGAACTGGTCGTGCTGCCGCAACTACATCGAGGATGACGGCACACACTTCATCCCGGCGGCCGGGCGCGCGATGAGCGAGCCCGAGTACCAGGCCTGGGCGCGGCAGCACTGCGTCACCCGTGGCGCCCGGGCGGGCGGCGGAACGCCGGAGCTGAAGCAGCGGGCAACAGCCGACCTGCTGGGCTTCCTCGGGGCTCACGATTTCGCCAATTCATGGACGAATCGGAAGTTTCCGGCTATAGAGGAAGCGTGATCCGTCGCCCATTTCTTGCCGGTTTCCTGGCATTCGCAGCGTCCGCGTTCAGTCCGCTTTCCTCCCACGCCAGCGACTCGCTGTGGGTTGGATCCCGGGCCGCCAGCCTCCGTACGGCAGCGCTCGTCAGCGCCCTCCGCGCCTCTTCCGACCATGGCCTCGACCCTGCCTGGTACAGCATTGCCGAGATCGAGAAGGCCGTGGCGCCGGGCGCCGATCCCGCCGCGGCCGAGGCATTGCTGAGCGCCGTCTTCGCCGCCTACGCCAGTGACGTTTCGACCGGCCGGGTGCGGGCGAACCGCGTCGACAAGGATATCGATATCCAGCAGCGGAAGGTCGACAAGGCCGACCTCTTGAAGGCCGCCACCGAGGCTTCGGATTTTGCCGCCTGGCTCGCGGCCTTGCCGCCGAAGGGCGACTACCCTGCCCTCCAGAAGGCATTGGCGAAATGGCGCGAGAAGAGCGCCACCGCGGTCTACACGCCGATGGCCGATGGCACGGCGCTGAAGCCGGGCATGGTCGACGTCCGCGTCCCGATCCTGCGCAAGCGCCTCGCCGAACTCGACTTCACGGTCCCGCCGGCCGGCGCCGTCGCCGACCTCTACGACGAACCTTTGGTCGCCGTGGTCAAGGCGTACCAGGAGATGAAGGGTCTCACCGTCGATGGCGTCATCGGCGCCAAGACCGTCCGTTCGCTCAACACCACGATCGACGAACGCATCGAGCAGATCGTCGCCAACCTCGAGCGTCGCCGCTGGCTGCCGGAGGATCTCGGCACCCGCTACGTCTACGTGAACACCGGCGACTACTCGATGATCTTCGTGAACGAGGGCAAGCTCGCCTTCCGCAGCCAGGTGATCGTCGGCACGCCCAAGGACCCCACGCCGGAGATCCAGTCGGTGATGCGCGGGTTCCAGACCAATCCGTACTGGACCGTGCCGCAGTCGATCGCCGGCGAGGAGTACCTGCCGATCCTGCGCCGCGATCCCAATGCGCTGGCCGCTGGCGGCTTCAAGATCTTCGCGAGCTGGAGCAACGACGACGAGCTCGACCCCAACACGGTCGACTGGAGTTCGATCCACCCCAAGGCCTTCCCCTATCGCATCCGGCAGGATTCGGGCGCGGCCAATGCGCTGGGCTACATCTTCTTCCCGTTCGCCAACAAGTACGGCATCTACATGCACGACACGGCGAGCCGCTGGCTGTTCACCGAAGGCAGTCGCAATTTCAGCCACGGTTGCATCCGCCTGCAGAACCCGCTGGATTTCGTCGAAAAGGTCTTCAACGGCAAGAACGGCTTCAGCAAGGAACGCGTGCAGCAGGTCATCGCCACCGGCCAGCAGGCCCACTACACTTTCCCCGAATCGATCACCCTCTAC
>JAUXRT010000305.1 GCA_030681635.1 Reyranella sp. | reverse complement strand
TCACGACGAAGATCAAGGCCAGCACCACCACCGTCCACTTGGCGATCGGCAGCGGATAGAGCGCCATGTCGCCGCTGTAGGTCGTCTTGAAGACTCCGGATTCGCGATGAAACATGGGCCTACACGCGCTCGATCTTACGTTTGCCAAAGATGCCGTAGGGCCGGATCATGAGCACCAGGATCATCAGCACATAGGGTGCGAAGTCCTTGGTGCCGCCGCCGACATAGGGGTCGAGGTAGCCTGCCGCGAGACTCTCGACGATGCCGATGATCAGCCCGCCCACGAGCGCGCCGCCGATCGAATCGAGGCCGCCCAGGATCACCACCGGGAACACTTTCAGGCCGACCAGCGCCAGGTGCACATCGACCCCCAGCATGCTGCCCCAGACAACGCCACCCAGCGCCGAGACGACACCGGCCATTGCCCAGGCCAGCGCGAAATAGCGCTCGACGTTGATGCCCATGGCCTGCGCCACCTGCTGGTTGTCGGCCACTGCGCGCATGGCGACACCCATCCGGCTCTTCTTGAAGAACCAGCTGAAGGCCAGGAAGAAGACGATCGCCACGACCGCGCCCGCGACCTGGATCGGCGGAAGGCTGGCCGGACCCAGGACGATCGGCTCGTCACCGATGGGCAGCGACACGGCCCGCGTTTCGCTGCCGAAGATCACCGGGCCGATGCCGCGCAGGATGGCGGCGAGACCGATGGTGGCCATGATCACGGCGACGACGGGGCGGCCGAGCAGCGGCCGCAGGACGACACGCTCCAGCCCGAAGCCGAAGCCGATCATCACGGCAAGCGTCACGGCGATGGCCACGATCAGCGGCATGCCCACGATGGACAGCAGCATCGCCACGATCAGCCCCGCCAGCATGACGAACTCGCCCTGCGCGAAGTTGATGGCGTCGGTCGCCTTGTAGACCAGCACGAACCCGAGCGCGATCAGCGAGTACATCAGCCCGATCGAGGCACCGTTCAGCAACAGCGAGAAGGCGAATTGCAGATCTTCGGACATCCCCGCTCCCTCAGGCTGCTCGGCGGACGGGCGCGCCCGCCGTCGTGTCATGGATCGCGATGGTCGAATTCAAGGTCGACTTGCGGCCGTCCTCGAAGGTGATCTCCATCACGACCTCGACCTCGGCGGCGCCGCTGTAGAAAGCTTCTATGACGCTGGCGTACTTTTCGGCGACGAAGCGGCGGCGCACCTTGCGCGTGCGCGTCATCTCGGCGTCGTCAGCATCGAGTTCCTTGTTGAGGAGCAGGTAGCGCTTGACCTGTTGCACATCAGGCAAGGTCGCGTTGGCCTTGGCAATTTCGGCGCCGATCAGCGCCGCGATCTCGGGCTTGCGGCTCAAGTCCATGAAGCTGGTGTAGGCGATGCCGCGCTTCTCGGCCCAGGTTCCCGCCGTCTGCACGTCGATGGCGATCATGGCCGCCACCAGCGGCCGCTGGTCTCCGAAAGCCACGGCCTCGCGGATGAAGGGGCTGAACTTCAGCTTGTTCTCGATGAACTGCGGCGCGAAGGCCGAGCCGTCGGCCAGCTTCCCGACATCCTTGGCACGATCGATGATGACGAGGTGGCCTTGCTTGTCGAAGAAGCCGGCATCGCCGGTCTTCAGCCAGCCGTCCGACGTCATTGTCTCCCGTGTCGCCTCTTCCTGCTTGAAGTAGCCGACGAAGACGTTCGGTCCTTTCAGCAGGACCTCGCCGCGCTCGTCGATCTTGACGTCGATGTGCGGGATCGGCCGGCCCACGGTATTGGGATTGGCCTCCGAATCGGGCTGGCAGGAGATCATCGCCGATGCTTCGGTGGCGCCATAGACCTGCTTGAGGTTGATGCCGAAGGAGCGGAAGAAGCGATAGGTGTCGGGCCCGAGCGGTGCGCCGCCGGTGTAGCACCAGCGCGCGTTGCGCAGGCCGAGCTGGTCGCGCACCGGGCCGTAGACCAGCACTTCGCCGAGCGCGAGCCCCAGCCGGTCCACCACGGACGGCGGCTTGCCGTCCGTGCGGGCAAGCTCGCAACGTTCGGCCAGGCTGCGGAAGAAGTCGAAGATCCGCCGCTTGAACGGCGTGGCGTCGCCACCCTTGATCTGCATCTGGGTCAGCATGTTTTCCCAGATGCGCGGCGGTGCCAGCATGGCGTTGGGCCCAAGTTCGCGCAGATCGCGCTGCACCGTCTCGGGGTTCTCTGGGCAGTTGGCGATCAGGCGCGCCGCCAGGGCCATGCCGAGCGTGAACGCGGCATCGCCGACCCAGGCCATGGGCAGGTACGACAGCCAGTTGTCGCCGCGCTTGACCTGGTTCACCTCAATGAACGCCTCGGCAGCCGCCACCATGTTGCGGTGGCTGAGCATGGCGCCCTTCGGCGTGCCCGTGGTTCCCGACGTATAGGCGATCATCGCCGTGTCGCCGGCCCTGCCCTTCTCGAGTTCGGTTTCATAGAAACCCGGATTTGCGGCGCCGAAGACCCGGCCGGCCTCGAGCACGCTGGCGAAGGAACGAAGGATCGGATCGTCGTAGGCCCACAGGCCGCGCGGGTCGTCGAACACGATCAGGCGCAAGCGCGGCAGCCTGTCCTTGAGCGACAGCGCCTTGTCGACCTGTTCCTGGTCTTCGGCCACGATCACCGATGTCTCGGCGTGGTTCAGCACATAGACCAGCTCCGAGGCGATCGAATCCTGGTAGGCCGGCACCGAAACGCCGCCCAGCACCTGGGCCGAGAGCTGGGCGAAATAGAGCTGCGGACGATTGTCGCCGATCACCGTCAGCTTGTCGCCGCGGCGGAAGCCGAACGATGCCAGGCCGAGAGCGAAATCCCGGACGTTGTCGCGGTAATTCTCCCAGCTGTAGGTCTGCCAGACGCCGCGTGTCTTCTCGCGCATACCGGCACCCGCCGGATCGAGTTCGGCATTGCGTTGCAGCAGCTTGGGCAGTGTCGTTTCGTCAGTGAAACCTTCGGGCGTCATGTCTTGCCTCCACCCTTGCCGGTCCCGAGATAGGCTTCGACGACCTTCGGATTGCGCTGGACCTCGTCGGGCGTGCCGGTGGCAATGCCCCGCCCGCGATCGAGCACGACGACCTTGTCGGAGATATCCATGACCACGCCCATGTCGTGCTCGATCAGGACGACCGTGACGCCGCGCTCCTGATTGACGTCCAGGACGTAGCGCGCCATGTCCTCCTTCTCGTCCTGGTTCATGCCGCCCATCGGTTCATCGAGCAGCAGCACCTTGGGATCGGACGCCAGTGCCCGCCCGAGCTCGACGCGCTTGCGAAGCCCATAGGCCAGTGACGCCGTCGTCTGCTTGCGCAGATCCTGAAGCTTCAGGAATTCAATGATCTCCTCGATCGCCTCGCGATGGGCGATGTCTTCCTTCTGCGCCATGCCCCAATAGATGACACTCGACAGCACACCGGCCTTCATCCGCACGTGGCGGCCGAGCATCAGATTGTCGAGAACGGTCAGTCCGCTGAACAGGGCGATGTTCTGGAAGGTCCGGGCAATGCCCAGGGCTGCGATGTGGCTCGGCTTTTTCTGGGTGATGTCCTGACCCTCGAGGACAATCCGGCCGGTGTCCGGCTTGTAGAAGCCCGAAACCATGTTGAGCAGAGAGGTCTTGCCCGCGCCGTTGGGGCCGATGATGGAGACGATGCCGCCGCGCGGGATTTCGAGGGAAACGTCCTGGACGGCGGTCACGCCGCCGAACCGCTTGGACACCCCTTCGACCACGAGTTGGTAGTCGCCCTCGCGCGCAACCACGCGCTGGGCGGACGCGCCCACCATGAATCCTCCCTGAGTCGCACACTTAATCGTGCTTATATTTGGGAGGATCATGCAGGCTCCCGTGGGCGAACGCAACAAATCTGCCTAAGCTCCGGAGCACCTTGGGAGGCATTGACATGCCACGTCACATCGTCTGCCTGACTTTCGACCACGACCATCTGTCTGGGTTCATTGCCCGGGGGCTGACGTCCCCCACGGCAATATCGCGCGGCGAGTACGACGTCGTCGTGATTCCCCGCCTGATGACCCTGCTGGCGCGCTACGGGGTCAAGGCGACGTTCTTCACCCCTGGACACACGATCGACAGCACGCCCGAGGCGGTGATGCCTTATGTCGAGGCCGGCCACGAACTCGCCCATCATGGCTGGACCCATCGCCTGCCCGTGACGCTGTCGCGCGAGGAGGAGGAAGAGGAGATCGTCCGCGGCAACGAGTCGATCAAGCGCGTCAGCGGACAGAAGGCCCGCGGCTACCGCTCGCCTGCCTGGGATCTCTCGCCGTATTCGATCGAGCTCCTGCTGAAGCACGGCATCCGTTACGACAGCTCGATGATGGGCCACGATTACGACTGCTACTACGCCCGCCAGGGCGACGTGGCCGAATTGCACAAGCCGTTCGTGCGCGGCCGCGAGACCAAACTGGTCGAGATGCCGATCAGCTGGTCGCTCGACGATTTCCCGCACTTCGAATACATGCGCCTGCCGAACGGCTCGGTTCAGCAAGGACTGATGAACGCATCGGGCGTGCTGGAAAATTTCGTCGACGACTACACCTACATGACGCAGGTCTGCGACTTCGGGATCCTGACCTACACCTTCCACCCGCATGTCATCGGTCGCGGCCATCGCATGATGATGCTGGAGCGGCTGATCCAGCGCCTGATCGAGGGCGGTGCGGTGTTTGCGACCATGGAAGACGCCATGCAGGAGTGGCTGGCGCGTCGCCAGGGCGGACGCAAGGCCGCCGCCGAATAGCCTAGAGCGCCGCGCCCCGGGCGACGCGGATGGCCCGGCAGATGGTCACCATCTTGCCGATGGCATGATCGACGAAACCGGAGACGCCGGCTTCGATCTTGCCGGCCAGGGCTGGCGGCTGGGCCGAAATGGCCTTGGCCAGATGCTTCGCCGCCTCATGGGCGGCCGCGCGATTGGTGGTGATTGCCCGCTCGAGCGCGCCGTCCGCGTGAGCCGGCGCAAGCGCCCCCTCCACCCGCTGCAGGAACGCCGGCGCGTGTGCGAGATGGCGGTACATGCTGGCCAGGATCAGCGGCTGCGGCCTGTCGCCGAACCGGTTGAGCCGCTGCACCAATGCCCAGGTCTCGGGCGACACGTCGGGCTCCGAAGCGAGCGGCGGCAAGGTCACGTCGGGCGCCGGCAGGCGAGCGCCGCGCGAAGGCGCAGGTCCTGCCGCCTCGCCGCGCAGCCAGGCCACCAGGGCGCCCAGTGCGAACAGGTTGATGGTGTTGGAATGGTCGTAGCTTGCCAGTACCGCATCGACGCTGGCCGGGTCGTTGCCGGCCAGAGACGCCAACTTGGGAACCTCCATGGTCTCGCGAAACCGCCACGCTGCCTGGTCGGGAAGGCCATCCAGATAAAGCGGCTTCACCGCCGCCCAGGCCCAGGGCAAGGCGCCGTCGAGCGTCGCCAGGTGACGCCACACCAGATTGACCACGCGAACACCGACCGTGGTGCGGATATCGGCGAAGAGATCGGCAGTCTCTCCGGTCGCCGCGGCTTCGGCGATGGCCGGAAACGGGTCGTTCACTCGGCGGCCTGTTTCGAATCCTGTCCGATGACGGTGAAGAACGACGCTGTCTTGGGCTGCTTCGGCAGTTCGACCAGCCCTTCCTTCAGCCGCGCGAACTTCGCTTCCGTGCCGCGCACGATGCGGCCTTCGTTGGGGCTCGGCATTGGGTTGCGTGCAAGCGGCACGGCATCGGCAGCCGTATAGACACAGATGTAGAGACCGCGTGACTTGTCCGATCCGTTCGCGGCTGAGCCGTGCAGCAGCCTCGTGTGCATGAGGCAGACACTGCCGGCCTTGCCGAAGCACGGCACCGATTGCGCCAGCGCCTTCTTCTCCTCGTCGGCCGCCACCGCGCCGGTGAAACGATCGCCGTCGAACAGCGACAGCACCGGCCCCTTGTGCGAACCCGGCACGACCGTGAGCGCGCCGTTGCTCTCGTCGATATCGTCGAGGAACAGCAGCGCCGTCACGATGTCGTCGTTGGTGTGCGGCGTGTAGGAGAAGTCCTGGTGATACGACACCTCGGTCTTCGCCCCGGGCAGCTTCAGGTTGATCTTGCAGTGGTGGAATTTGAGGTTCGGGCCGACCAGCTCGGCCACCATGTCCACCATCGGCGCGTCGAGCATGACCTCGCGATAGGCATCGGAGATGTCGGACGGGTTGTTGATCCGCCGCAGCGCCGGCTTTTCCGCCGTGTGCTCGACACCCATGTCGTAACGCGGCCGACCGTCGATCGTGGGCGGCCCAAAGGGAGAGGAATGCGCCCGGCTCTGCTCGACCCAGGAGCCGATCTCCGCCTTGAGGGCGGCAAGCTGTGCCGCGGTCACGGCATTCTCGGCCACGAGATAGCCGTCGCGCCAGAAGGCGTCGCGCTGTTCCTGGGTCAATACCGCCATGGCCGCCTCCTTTTAGCGTCCCCTCAGTTCAACGTCCTCTAAACACCGGCCGGCGCTTTTCCATGAACGCGGTACGGCCTTCCTTGTAATCGTCGGAGTCGAAGCACTCTTTTACCAACCCGCTGAGACGGGCGAAATCGGGCTTGCCGTCGAGCCGGGTCAGTTCCTCGATGGTGCGCTTGGCGGCATGCATGGTGAGCGGCGCATTTTCGCCGATCAGTTTGCAGTAGTTGTCGACATAGGAGTCGAGCTCGGCATCGGGCACGATGCGGGTCACCAGGCCCATGCCGAGCGCCTCCTGGGCGGAGAAGTGCCGTGCCGTGAAGAAGATCTCCTTGGCGTGTGATGGTCCGACCAGGTCTGTCAGGATCTTCAGGCCACTGGCACGGTAGCCGAGGCCGAGACGGGCCGCCGGCACGCCGAACTTGCTGATGTCGGAAGCGATGCGGATGTCGCAGTTCAGCGCCGTCGCCAGCCCGCCGCCGATGCAGTAGCCGCGGATGCGGGCGATCGTCGGCTTGGAGCATTTGACGAGCCGCGTGTTCGCGGCCTCGCCGATCTTGTCGTAGTAGGCGACCTGCTCGGGCGTGTTGCGCGCCTTCTCGAACTCCGAGATGTCGGCGCCCGAGACGAAGGCCTTGTCACCGGCGCCGGTGACGACGACGACACGGATCGCCGGATCCTTCTCGAATTCGTCGAGGATGACCGGGATCGCCTCCCACATATCGGTCGAGGTGGCGTTGTGCTTCTGCGGCTTGTTGAAGACGAGACGGCCGACCGCCCCCACCTTCTCCGCGATCATGTTGGGGGTGGGACTGAAGTTCATCAGACCACCTTACGCTTGCGGAAGTCGGCGATGGCTGCAGCGTCGTAACCGAATTCCTTCAGGACGCTCTCGGTATGCTCGCCCTGCTCCGGCGTCGCCGATTTCATCTCGAACGGTGTGCGGCTCATGTTGATCGCCTGGCCGATCAGCTCGATATCGCCCAGCTTGGGCGAGTGCACGGGATGCGCCATCTTCAGATGCTTGACCTGCGGATCGGCGAACATCTCGTCCATCTTGTAGATCGGACCGGCCGGGACGCCCGCCTTGTTCAGTTTCTCGACCGCTTCGGCGCTGGTGAAGGCGGCCATCCGTTTGTCGATCTCCTCGTTCAGCACGTCGCGGTGCTTCACCCGCGCCTTGGCCGTCGAGAAACGCTCGTCGGTCAGCAGCTCCGGCGCCTTGATGCTCTCGCAGAAGCGTTTGTAAATGTGATCGCCCGACGCCGCGATATTGATGTAGCCATCGCTGGTCTTGAATACCCCGGTCGGGATTCCGGTCGGATGGTTGTTGCCGGCCTGGCCCGGCACCTCCTTGGCGATGGTCCAGCGCGCAGCCTGGAAGTCACACATCGAGATCATCGCCTGCAGCAGCGAGCTCGACACCCACTGCCCCTGCCCCGAAACCTCGCGCTCAAGCAGGGCGGTCAGGCAACCGATAGCGCAATGCAAGCCCGCACCCACGTCGGCGACGGCGATGCCGGCGCGGACCGGGCCGCCGCCCGGTTGTCCGGTGACCCACATGATGCCGCCCATGCCCTGGGCGATCTGGTCGAAGCCGGCGCGCTCGGCATAGGGCCCGTCCTGGCCGAAGCCCGAGATCGAACCCAGGATGATCCTGGGGTTCACTTTCTTCAGGCTTTCGTAGTCGATGCCGAGACGGAACTTCACGTCGGCGCGGTAGTTCTCGACCACCACGTCGGCCTTCTCGACCATCTTGAGGAAGACGGCCTTGCCGTCCGGTTCCTTGAGGTTGAGCGTGATCGAGCGCTTGTTGCGGTGCAGGTTCTGGAAGTCTGGCCCATGCCGCGGCCCGCCCATATCTGCATCACCGGCACCTGGTGGCATCTCGATCTTGATGACGTTGGCGCCCCAATCGGCGAAGTAGCGCACGGCGGTCGGGCCGGCGCGCACCCGCGTCAGGTCGAGGACGGTGAATCGGGCAAGCGGTCCAGCGGTCATGCTCTCACTCTGGGTTAAAAGCCTATTCTACGCGTACCATGGCAGCCGGATCGATCTCCAACCAGACATGGCTGCCGACTTCGAAAACGGAGGTCGGCGCCGTCGAGACGCGGATGGGCTTGGCGCCGCCCAGCGGCCGCGCCTGATAATCCCAATATTCGCCGAGATAGGCCCGATCGGTGATCTCGGCTTCGACGGCAAGTCCCGGGCCCGTCGGCTTCTGGCCGCTGAGGCCGACGGCCTGGGGCCGCAGGGAATAGAGCAATTCGCCCGTGCCGTTCGCGCCCTCGACCGCGCCTGAGGGCGCCGTGAAGCCGTCGAAGCGGACATCGCCGCCATTGCGCATGCCCTCGAGGAAGTTGGTGCGGCCGATGAACCCGGCCACGAAGCGGCTGCGCGGCCGCCCATAGAGCACATGCGGTGCGTCGACCTGCTCGATGCGCCCCTTGTTCATGACGACGATGCGGTCCGACGTCACCATGGCCTCGGACTGATCGTGCGTGACGTAGACCGTGGTGATCTTGAATTCGTCGTGCAGCCGGCGAATCTCGAACCGCATCTCCTCGCGCAGGTTGGCATCGAGATTGGACAGCGGTTCGTCGAGCAGCAGCACCTCGGGCTCGACGACGATGGCGCGCGCCAGCGCGACGCGCTGCTGTTGGCCGCCGGACAGTTCCGACGGATAGCGGCCTTTCAGGTTCCGCATCTGCACGACATCGAGGATGGCATCGACCCGGCGGTCGATCTCGGCGCGCGACATCTTGCGCACCTGCAGTCCGAATCCGACGTTCTCGCCCACCGTCATGTTGGGCCAGATGGCATAGCTCTGAAAGATCATCGACATGCGCCGCCGCTCGGGCGGCACGACCCCCGATGGTGCCGAGATCTGCTGGCCGTCCATCTCGATCGTGCCGGTGCTGGGCGGCGCGAAGCCGGCGATCATGCGCAAGGTCGTGGTCTTGCCGCAGCCCGACGGCCCGAGCAGCGAGACGAACTCGCCCTTCTGCAGTTCGAGGGAGAAGTCGGCGACCGCTTCGAAAGTGCCGTAGCGACGCGAGACGTTCTTCAGGACCAGCTTGCTCATGTCGAGGTCCGCCGCAGCATGAAGTCGCGCCCGAGTGCGCGCTGGCCAATCCACAGCAATGGCAGCGTCAGGAGTTGCAGGATCAGGGCCAGCGCCGAGAGGTATTCGAAGTTCCCCTCCTCGCTCATGTCGAAGATCATGACGGACGCCACCTTGGTGTTGGGACCATAAAGAAAGATCGCCGACGACAGTTCGCGTGTCGCCGGAATGAAGATCAGCAGCCAGGCGCCAAGCAGGCTGCGTTTCAGCAGAGGCGCCACGACCCGTCGCAACGCCATCACGCGGCTGCCGCCCAGCACCCGGACGGCCTCCTCCATCTCCGGATTGAGACTTCGCAGCGCAGCACTCGCATTGACATAGCCGATCGGCAGAAAGCGCGTGGTGAAGGCCAGGATCAGGATCAGGGCCGTACCATAGAGCGAGAGCGGCGGCGGCGCATAGGCGGCATAAAAGCCGATCGCCAGCACCACACCCGGGATCACGAAGGGCGCCACGCACAGGAAGCCCAAAACCTCGGCAAACGGCACCAGTCGCCGGGTCACGATGTAGGCGATGCCCAGCGTGATCAGCACGGCCGCGGTCGCGGCTGCGGCGGCATAGAGGAAGCTGTTGATCACCGATTGCGCGGCCGTCGCGTGCTCGAACAGCACGAAATTGAAGTTGCGCAGCGTGAGGTTGTCGAACGAGAAGCCCCGCCCCCATGCCTTGGCCAGCGACGATTGCACCAGGAAGACGTACGGCAGGAATACCGACAGGGTTGCCACCAGCATGGCATAGCCGAACACCACCCAGCGCCATGGGCCCAGCCGGATCGGCCGGCGCTCGCCGCCCTTGCCGGTGAGGGTCGCGAATCCCTTGCGCGAGGTGATCAGCCGCTGCACCAGGATCAGCAGCACGGTGACCCCGAGAAGTGGCATGGCGTAGGCCGCGGCCACCTCGACCCGGACCGGGTTACCGAAGAATTGGAACAGTTGTGTCGTCACCACGTTGAAGCGCGCTGGAATCGCGATCATCGCGGGCGAGGCAAAGAGCGCGATCGCTTCGAGGAAGCAGATGATGAGGCCGCCCAGGATCGCCGGCAGGGCAAGCGGCAGGGTGACGCGCCGCATCGTGCGCCAGGTCCCCGCTCCCAGGATGTTGGCGGCATCCTCCATCTCCGACGACACCAGTTCGAGCGCCGCCGTGGTGAAGATGAAGATGTAGGGAAAGGAGTAGAGCGCGATGACGACGACGAGACCGGTGAAGCTGTAGATGTTGAACGGTCCCGCCTCGGCACCGGTCGCGAACATGTAGAAGCGGTTGAGCCAACCCGCGTTGGGGCCCGCAAGCAGGATCCACGCCACCGCGCCCGTGTAGGGCGGCGTGATGAAGGTCGCGAGCACCAGCATGCGCGTGAAGCCGCGCCCCGGCATGTCCGTGCGGGCGACACCCCAGGCGAGCGGGATCGCGAAGACACCGGCCAGGATGGCGGCGCCGGCGCCCAGTTGCAGGGAATTGAACAAAGCGTCGATGTAGCGCGCGCGGCCGTAGGCCGTGGCGTAGTTCGACAGCGTGAAATCGCCGGTTTTCTCGGCCTGGAAGCTCGTGAGCACGAGATAGACGAACGGACTCACCACGAGGATCAGGAGGATCGCGATGATCGCGATCCACAACAACCATGTCGCATCCCAGCGGCCAGTGCGCAGGATTGAGCCCCGGGATGCCCCGGCCGATGACGCCGCCATTGCCACTCTCAGTTACCGAACGTGTCGCGCCACTGCTCGATCACCTGCGGGATGCCCTTCTCGACCTCCTCGACGGTCGGACGGATCACCTTGATCTTGGAGAGCGGCTGGGTGCCAGGCCCACCGGCGACTTCCGGGCGGAGTGGCATGCCGAAATGCTTGACGTTGATCTCGGACGCCTCGATCGAATAGAGGAACTCCATGAACAGACGCGATGCGTTCGGGTGCTTGGTGCCCTTGACGATCGACGAGGGCGAGATGATCAGCACCGCACCGTCGGTCGGATAGTTGATCGCCAGCGGATTGCCGCGCGCGGCACTGAACAGGGTCGAGCCGTCGGCGCCGGCGGCGACCAGGCGCTCACCGGCCACGAGGGCCGTCACCGTATCGTTGATCGAGCGGCCGATCTGCGGCTTGTTCTTCTCCAGGCTGTCGAAGTACTTCCACTCGTAGAGCTTGCGCATCGATAGCACCCAGGTGCCGACATAGCCCGAGAACGCCGGGTGGCCGGTCGAAACTTTGCCTTTCCACTTGATGTCGAGAAGGTCGGTCCACTTCTTGGGGGCATCCTCCGCCTTCACCTTGGCCGAGTTGTAGGACAGCACGACCAGACCGGCCGCCGTCGGATGGTAGTAGCCGTCGGGATCGAAATTTCGGAACGCCGCGTCGATCTTCGGCGCATTCTCCGGGATGTACTTGTCGAACTTGCCTTCGGCCTTGAGCCGCGCGTAGTGGCCGAGGTCGGTCGAGGAGAAGACATCGCAGATCGTCTGGTTGTTCTTCATGTCCTGCAGCAGGCGCTGGTAGGCGACCTGTGCCGTAGTCCGCACGACGTTGACCTTGATGCCGTAGGTCTTGGTGAAAGCACGGCCAAGCTCCTCGGCACCTTCCGATGTGTAATGGGCGACGTACCAGGTGAGTTCGCCTTCCTTCTTGGCGGCCTCTTCCAGCGCCTTGAGATCGGCCCGCGCCGCCAATGGGGCGAAGGCCAAAGCTGCGACAACGGCGAAACCTGCCAGAAACTTCATGATTTCCTCCCACATGGTGGCACTATTTTTGTTGGGTGAGATACGATCACACGAAGTGTCACGCGACAAGCACGAGACACGAAGAGGACGCGCATGACGGAAGACGAGCGATCAGCTGGCTGGGCCACCTACTACGACAAGCTTCGCGATCGTCCGCCGCGCAAAACGCTGCTGGCTGCGCTTGACGCCTTCGGCACCACACCGTCGGGCGCGCTCGCTCTCGATCTTGGCTGTGGTGATGGCCGCGACGTCATCGAGCTGTTGCGACGTGACTGGCGCGTCATCGCTGTCGATGCCGAGCCCGAGGCCTTGCGACGACTTGAAGCGCGTACCTTGCCGCCCGACAGCGACGTCACGCCCGTCGTTGCAAGATTGGAGGAAGTTCCCATCCCTCTTGGCGTGCACCTGATCAATTCGAGCTTCGCCATGCCGCTCTGTGAGCCTGTGGCCTTTCACGGCCTTTGGGAGCGGATTCGCGAGGGACTTCCGACTGGCGGCCGCTTCAGCGGCCAATGGTATGGTCCGCGTGACAGCTGGATCGATCGACCCGGCATCACTTTCCTGCGCCGCGAGGAGGCGCTTGCGATGCTGGAGGGTCTCGACCTCGAATTGTTCGAGGAAGAAGAATCCGATGGCGTCACGCCGCGCGGTACGGCCAAGCATTGGCACATCTTCCATATCGTTGCGCGGAAGCCCTAGGAACCGCCCAAGTGGACAAGGGGATGGCAGGTGTCCGACACTCCGGCGCCGTCATTTCAGGAGGGAAAAATGGCCTCCCCGCAAACCTCTGACACTTCGCGCAATACCCAGGTCACGCCGCCCGTCACGCGCCCCGTCACGGCGGAAATCGCCCGCCGTGCCGCCACCCTTGCCTGGCGCGACCTGCCGGACGACCTGATCGAGCGCACCAAGCAGTGCCTGCTCGACTGGTTCGCCGTGACGGTGGCCGGCGCGCGGGAGGAATTGACCGACATCCTGGTCGCCGAGGCGCTGGAAGACGGCGCCAAGGGGCCGGCAACGCTGGTCGGCCGCCCCGAAAAGGTACTGCCGTCGGTGGCCGCCCTGATCAACGGCGCCGCCAGCCACGCCCTCGACTATGACGATGTCAATTTCTCCATGGGCGGCCATCCGACCGTGACCGTCGTCCCCGCCCTGCTGGCCCTGGGCGAACAGACCAAGGCCTCCGGACGGCTGTTCATCGAGAGTTTCGTCGCCGGCTACGAGACTTCGGGCCGCGTCGGCCGTCTCGTCGCCCCCAGTCATTATCAGAAGGGCTTCCACGTCACCGGCACGGTCGGCTCCTTCTCCGCGACCGCCGCCGCCGGCCGCATGCTCGGGCTCAGCGACAAGCAGCTGGCCGTCGCCTTCGGCATCGCCGCCACCCAGGCGGCCGGCCTGAAGTCGAACTTCGGCACCATGTGCAAGCCGCTCCATGCCGGCACGGCCTCCGAACATGGATTGCGTGCCGCCCGCTTGGCAGCCAAAGGCTTCACTGCCCGCGGCGATTCACTGGAATGCGACCAGGGCTTCGCCTCCTCGCAGAGCGACCACCTGAACGCCGACGCAGCACTTGGTGAACCGCCGGCCGGCTGGCACCTGCGCAACAATCTCTTCAAGTACCATGCCGCCTGCTACCTGACGCACGCCCCCATCGAATGCGCCAAGGAAATCCGGCTGAAGAACAACTTCCCGCCGGAACGGGTGAAGAAGATCCTGCTGCGCATCGATTCCGGCTCGGACAAGGTTTGCAACATCCCGCATCCCACGACCGGCCTGGAAGCCAAGTTCTCGCTACGCCAGACCATCGCCATGGCGCTCACCGGCGTCGATACCGCCAACCTGGACTCCTTCAGTGACGCGATCACGCAGGATCCGCGCATCCAGGCGCTGCGCGAAAAGGTCGATATCGACTTCAAGCCGAACTGGGCCCATTCGCTGGCCGAGATGGCGATCCAGCTCGACGACGGCACCACCGTCGAAGTCTCTCATGATGCCGGGATTCCCTGGGCCGACATCGCCAAGCAGCGCGACGCGATCGAGGCCAAGTACGACAGCCTGGTGACGCCGATCCTGGGTGCTGCCGGCGCCAAGCGCCTGCACGATGCCATCGAACGCATCGACAGCCTCGCCGACGTGGGCGAGCTCGCCCGCGCGTCGGCCAAAAGCTGACGTGACGGCAATAAGGAATCCTCATGCTGAGGAGCCGCGCGTAGCGCGGCGTCTCGAAGCATGGGCAGCACCACGACTGTGTCGCACCCTTCGAGACGGGCGCTTCGCGCCCTCCACAGGGTGAGGTGAGGAGATAGAATGTCGGAGGATTTCAGGGCGCGCGCCCGGCTGGTGCCGAAAGGCAACCGCTACGAGGATTTCGAGGTCGGGCGTGTCTTCAGGCACCATTGGGGCCGCACCATCACCGAGTCGGAGAGCACGCTCTTCTC
>JAUXRT010000300.1 GCA_030681635.1 Reyranella sp. | reverse complement strand
TTGCCGCCGGCGCCCGGCTTGTTCTCGATGATGACCTGCTGGCCCAGCGCCTCCTGCAGGCCGGGCTGGATCGCCCGCGCCAGCACGTCGGCAACGCCGCCCGGCGGAAATGGGGCGACGATGCGGATGGGCTTGCTGGGATAGGGCTGCGCGCCCGCCGGTGCGGCGAGCAGCACGGCGAGGACGCCGATCAATACGCTTATGCGCTTCATTGTTGTTTCCTCCCTTGGTAGGCGGAGCTTAACCCCCGCCCCTAACCTCCGATAGTCACCCCCGCATCGGCGATGATGGTCTGGCCGGTGATGAAGGCGCCGGCCTTGCCGGCCAGCATGACGGCGATGCCGCCGATGTCGTCGGGCTCGCCGATGCGGCGGAGCGGCGCGGTCTGCAGGCGCTTGTCGAGATAGACCGGATCGTCCCACAGCGCCTTGGCGAAGTCGGTGCGCACCAGGCCGGGCGCAATGGTGTTCACGCGGATATTGTCGGGCCCGTACTCGAGCGCTAGGTTGCGCGCGTGCTGCATGTCGGCGGCCTTGGAGATGCAGTAGGCGCCGATCACCGCTGAGCCGCGCACGCCGCCGATCGACGACACGATCATGATCGAGCCGTCCTTCTTGGCCCGCATGTCGGGCAGGCAGAGATTGACCAGCCACATGTTGGAGAGAATGTTGTTGTGCATCACCTTCATGAAGACGTCATCGGGCAGCTTCTCGTTCGGCCCGTAGTAGGGGTTTGAGGCGGCGTTGCAGACCAGCACGTCGACCGGTCCAAGCTGCTTCTGGGTCTCGGTGATCAGCCGCTCGACCTGCGCCTTGTCGGAGATGTTGCAGGGGATGACCGTGGCATGGCCGCCGGCCTTGCGGATTTCCGCCGCCGCCTCCTCGCAGGCCGGCGCCTTGCGCGACGACACCACGACCTTGGCGCCCTGCAGCGCGAGATGCATGGCGATCGACTTGCCGATGCCCTTGCTCGAGCCGGTGACGACGGCGACCTTGCCGGTGAGATCGAAAAGCGGCGATGCCATATGCGCGTTCCTCCAGATGTGTTGTCCCACAGATAGCAAATTAACCGACACGACGTGTCCGGAATCTATCAGGCCGGCCGTCCCGGCCCGCCTGCTGGCGCCCGGCACCGTTCCCGCGGTAAAATCAGCCCATGGCCGCGCACCGATCCGCGATCTGCAAGGGATGTTGGCAGCAGATGCGCGTGCCTATTCCGCTGCGGGGGGTGTTGTCGGCGCCGTTTCGCGTCTTCGGCATTCGTCCCAGCCGGATGAACCCGAACACCTGCACGATCTGCGAACTCATGTTCACGCGGGTGATGAAGGCCCGCAAGGTCACCATCGATGCGACCATCCTGTTCGCCGACCTCCGGTCCTATACGAGCCTGTCCCAGTCACTGTCCCCCGCCGAGATGGGCGGCCTGCTCGACTCCTTCTACGACGACTGCGCCAACGCCATCTGGCAGTTCGACGGCCTGCTCAACAAGACCATCGGTGACGCCGTGATGGCCGTCTTCAATTTCCCCATCCAGCAGGAAGATCACGCCCGGCAAGCGGTCCTCGCGGCCCGCGAGATCCAGAGGACTTTCAACGCCAGACGGGCAGAGTTCACCGGATCGTCCGTCGGGACCGCTGCAGAGCTCGGCGTCGGCATCGGCATTCATTCGGGCGAGCTCAGCTTTGGCGAGTTCGGCCATTCCCACCGCGACCTGACGGCCATCGGCACCGTGGTCAATACCGCCTCGCGCGCGCAATCCGCCGCCGGCGCCGGCCAGATCCTGGTCACGCAGACCGTCTACGAGCGGGCCCGATCCGAGCTGCCGGACAGCGTCGTCGGGGAATATCAGCTCAAGGGGTTCGACGCGCCCGTTCAGCTCTACGCCGCCTAAAGACGTGCTCCTCCGGACAGGCGTCTTCCTGCCATCAATTCGAACGGCACAAAAGGATCCGCAGCCACCGCCTTGAGATCGGCACCAAGCTGGGCGTTCACGCCTTCTATCTCAACCCCAACACGATCCCGCCGGCGTAGCGCCTGTGGAACAGCTCGGTTGCGTGGAGCCTGAACAACCCCAATATAACTGGGATCATCCTGCCCCCGCCCGCGAGGAGTAAGCGTTCTGCCGCACGACACGCCCCTGATCGCCACTGTCGTCGCGGGCCTCGGCCTCGCTTTTATTTTCGGCCTCATCGCCCAGCGGCTGCGCCTGCCGTCTATCGCGGGCTACCTGCTGGCGGGCGTGGTGATCGGCCCCTTTACGCCGGGCTTCGTGGCCGACGGCAAGCTCGCCACCGAACTGGCCGAGATCGGCGTCATCCTGCTGATGTTCGGCGTCGGCCTGCATTTTTCGCTGAAAGACCTGCTGTCGGTGAAGACGATCGCGGTGCCGGGCGCGATCGGCCAGATCGCGGTGGCGACCGTGATGGGCATTGGCCTGGCGCTGCTGATGGGCTGGTCGCTGGGCGCCGGCCTCCTCTTTGGCCTGGCGCTGTCGGTGGCCAGCACCGTCGTCCTCCTGCGGGCGCTGCAGGACCGGCGCCTGGTCGAGACCGATCGCGGCCGCATCGCCGTCGGCTGGCTGATCGTCGAAGACCTGGTGATGGTGCTCACCCTCGTCCTCATCCCGCCGCTGGCCGGCCTGATGGGCGGCACGGCCGCGACGCCGCCAACTGACGGGGGGCTGGCCGGCGGCTGGCTGGAATACCTGCTCGGCGTCACCGGCCTGTGGGGCACGCTGGGCGTCACGGCCCTGAAAGTCTCGGCCTTCGTGGCACTGATGTTGGTGATCGGCCGCAAGGCCATCCCCTGGCTTCTCCACTATGTCGCCCACACAGGCTCGCGCGAGCTGTTTCGTCTCGCCGTGCTGGCGATTGCCTTGGGCGTCGCCTTCGGCGCCGCCCACCTCTTCGCCGTCTCCTTCGCCTTGGGCGCCTTCTTCGCCGGCATGGTGCTGGCGGAATCGGCACTCAGCCAGCAGGCCGCGCGCGAGACGCTGCCGCTGCGCGACGCCTTCGCCGTGCTGTTCTTCGTCTCGGTCGGCATGCTGTTCAATCCCAGCGTCCTGATGGCCGAGCCGCTGACGGTGCTGGCAACCTTCCTGATCATCGTGCTCGGCAAATCGGCGGCGGCTTACCTGATCGTGCGCGCCTTCGGCCATTCCAACCTGGTGGCGCTCACCATCGCCGCCGCCCTGGCCCAGATCGGCGAGTTCTCCTTTATCCTGGCGGTGCTGGGCGTCCAGCTCGACATCATGCCACCGCGCGGCCGCGACCTGATCGTGGCCGGCGCCCTGCTCTCGATCCTGGTCAATCCCCTGATCTTCCTGCTGCTCGACCGCATGACGCGCAGTGCCGCCGCCGCCGAGGCAAAGGCGAACGTCCCCGCCCCGCCCGTGCCCAGCGAGACGCAAGCCGCGCCGACAGGTCACGCCGTTCTGGTCGGCCACGGCCGCGTCGGCAGCCGCATCGCCGGGGCGCTGAAGGCGGCCAACATGCCGCTGCTGGTGATCGAGGACAAGGAAGCCGACGTCGAGGCCCTCAAGGCGCGAGGGATTGCGGCGATCACCGGCGTGGCGGGTGAGGAATCGACCCTGGAGCAACTCAACCTGCCGGCCGCGAAATGGCTGATCTCCGCCATTCCCGACCCGTTCGAGGCCGGCAACCTGATCGAACGCGCCCGCAAGGCCAATCCCTCGATCCGTGTCATGGCGCGGGCCCACACCGACGCCGAGGTGGACTACCTCCGGGGCCTCGGCGCCGAGCTGGTCGTGATGGGCGAGGATGAGATCGCCAAGCGCATCATCAAGAACGTGCTGCCGCAGGGCTAGGCGGCTAAGGATGGCCATGAATTCCATCGCGGGAAACAAGCCGTCTGGCAATCTTGGTCCATTCCGGTTGGACGAAGTGGCTCCTGGAGATTGCGCGCAGCTCATAAAAGAACTTCCCGACGAGAGCATCGACGTCCTGGTCACCTCGCCGCCGTATTGGGGGCAACGCACATCGTCCGGCACCGGCGTGGAGGACGATCCACGCGACTATCTACGAGCCCTCGTGGCGATATTCACGGCGTTCATGCCGAAGCTCAAGCCCGCTGGGCTTGTCTGGATCAACCTGGGGGACGCCTACAACACCCCGGTCAACTGGCGATTGGATGACAGCGCCTATAGTTCGCTCGGACCCGACAAGGGCGGCCTGAAGTCGAACAATTCCGCCTACACGAAGCCTCGCGCCAAACGGAAGGCCTTCATCGACAAGAACGAAGGCTGGCTGCGATATGGCAATCTCCTTTCCCTGCCGTATCGCCTCGTCATCGCGCTCTCGGATGCCGGATATCTGTCCCGAGGCGAGGTGATTTGGCGCAAGCGCAATGCCAAGCCGGAAGGCCGCTGCCGCCGGCCGCATCGACAGCACGACGCAATTTATCTCTTCGCAAAGAACGAAAGCCATTCGTTCCGCGTCGCTCCACCCGTCGCCAGCGTCTGGGAGTTCGGCAATGAGAAAATAGACGGGCTGGCTCATTTCTCCCGCTTCCCGGAGGAACTTCCCCGTCGATGCATCGAGGCATATGGAAAGGCCGGAGAAGACGTGGTCGTGTTCGACCCGTTCTCCGGGTCGGGCACGACCGGCATGGCAGCCATCAAGCTCGGGTGTTCGTACGTCGGCTTCGAGGTCGATCCGGAGCAAGCAGCGGCATCGAACTGTCGCATTCAAGCGCTGAAAACCAAGGATGCGCCGCTGCTCAACCATGCGCGCAAGCCGGCCAATTCATGACTCCGCCCCGAATCGGCCTTTTTTGGCATTCTTGACCGGTCCCCAAGCGGCCCGTATAAGCCCGCCCTTCGAGCAACGAGGACTAAATGGCTAATCACAAGTCGGCCCAGAAGCGCGCCCGCCAAACCGAGACCCGTACTGCCGTGAATACGGCACGGCGCAGCCGCATCCGCGGCTCGGTCAAGAAGGTCGAAGAGGCGATCGCCGCCGGCGACAAGAAGGTCGCCCAGGAGGCGCTGCGCGCGGCGCAGCCGGAGATCCAGCGTGGCGCCATCAAGCGCATCGTCACCAAGAATGCCGCCTCGCGTCGCGTGTCGCGCCTCAGCGCGCGCATCAAGGCGATGGCCTGATCGACTAGAAGATCTCCTTCAGTGGATGTGAACGCCGCTCCAACGAGCGGCGTATTTCTTTTGTCGGAAGAAATCTTTCGACGGCAGCGAGTCAAAAAAAATTTCGCGCTTTCGACGAAGAGCATTTGGTCGC
>JAUXRT010000298.1 GCA_030681635.1 Reyranella sp. | reverse complement strand
AGCTGGCCGCGGCGCTCCTTCATGCGCGGAAAGAGGTCGAACACGAACTCCAGCCGCTCGGCGAATTTGGCGCGGGCCTCGGGCATGAAGGCGCCCATCTTGAGATTGTCCTCGACCGTGAGCCGCGGGAAGAGCCGACGGTTCTCCGGCACGTGGGCGATGCCCATGCTGACGATGCGATGCGGCGGCGTCGTCAGCACGTCGGCGCCTTCCATCGCGATCGACCCCTTGGTCGGGCGGATCAGGCCGGAGATCACGCGCATCAGCGTCGTCTTGCCGGCGCCGTTGGGGCCGATCACGCCCACCGCCTCGCCGGCGCTCACGTTGAGGCTCACTCCGAACAACGCCTGGAAGGCGCCGTAGCCCGCGTCGATCGATTTCAGTTCGAGCATGGTGGCCATGGTCAGCGCCGCGCTTCCGCCGCGGCGGCCTGCGTCGCGTGCGCGTCGGTGCCGAGATAGACCTCGACGACGCGCGGGTCGCTGGAAACCTCGCTCGGCAGGCCCTCGGAAATCTTCTCGCCATGGTCGAGCACCATGACGCGATCGACCACGCGCATCAGCACGCCCATGATGTGCTCGACCCAGATGATGGTGATGCCGAGCTCGTCGCGGATCTTGCGCAGCATGTCGGCGGCCTGGTCCATCTCGGCCTCGTCGAGGCCGCCCAGGCTCTCGTCGGCCAGCAGCAGCTTCGGCCCCGTGGCGATCGCCTTGGCGAGCTCGAGTTTCTTGAGGCCGGCGGCACCGAGGCCGTCGACGCTGGCCTCGCGGTCGGTCGGCAGTCCCACCATGGCCAGCGCCTTCTCGGCCGAGTCGTTGGCCTGGGCGAGGCTGTGGCTTCCCTGGCCGTAGTAGCCTGCCAGCGCCACATTCTCGAAGATCGAGAGCCTGCGGAACGGCCGCGGGATCTGGAAAGTGCGGCCGATGCCGCGGTTGATGATCCTGTGCGGCGGCAGGCCCGCGATCTCGCTGCCGTCGAAGGTGATCGTTCCCGCCGACGGCGGGAACGTGCCCGACAGCATGTTGAAGATCGTGCTCTTGCCTGAGCCGTTCGGGCCGATCAGGCCGAGAATCTCGCCCTGCTTGACCTCGAACGACACGTTGTTCACGGCGGTGAAGCCGCCGAAGCGCTTCACCAGCCCCTTCACCACCAGCACAGCAGCTACTCCGCTCTACCCGACACCCGATCTATTGGTTGCTGTAGGTCGAGCCCTTGGGCAGCGGCAGCACGGCATCACGCATCGCCTGGCTCTTCGGCCACACGACATACGACTTGTCGTCGACATACTGGATGACGACCGGGAACGAGCGCTCGTTCTGGCCGGCCATCTGCGAACCTTCGGCCGGGAATTTCACGCCGAAGCCCAGCATCGTGCCGCCTTCCTTGATGTCGAGATCGAGGGCGGCCTTGCGCAGCGCGTCGGGATCGACGCCGCCGTACTTCTTGATGGCGACCGGCAGCACCTCGGTGAAGAACAGGTAGGTGTTGGAGGCGGCCATGCCGACATGCGCCGAACGGATGGCGACGCCGGGCTTGGCCTTGTCGAACTCCTCGCCCACCATCTTGATCACCGGCGGCAGCTTGGCGTCGAGCGTCTTGGCGTTGGTCAGCCAGATCGAGATCGGGTCGGTGTTGAAGAAGTAGTTGACGTCGGCGCCGAGGCCTTCCTTCAGCTTCTCGTAGACGCCATAGCCGGCGCCGTGACCGACCAGGGCGCCGAACTTCAGCCCCTGCTCGCGCGCCTGGCGCAGCAGCAGCGTGATGTCGGGGTTGTAGCCGGTGTGGAAGATGACGTCCGGCCGGGCGCGCTTCAGCTTGGTCACCAGCGCCGAGAGATCGGGCGCCGTGGCCGAATAGCCTTCCTTGAGCACGACGTTGAAGCCGGCCTTCTTGGCGCCGGCGTCGTTGCCCTTGGAGACGTCGACGCCGTAGGCGCCGTCCTCGTGGATGATGGCGACGCGCAGCTCCTTGGCGGTCTTGCCGAACTTGGCGACGTTCTGGTTGATGAAGTCCATCGTCATCAGGCCGAACTGATCGCCGCTCGCCTGCGGGCGGAAGACGTACTTGTAGTTCTTGCCGTCGAGCACGGCCGAGGAGATGCAGGTCGTGATCCACATGAACTTCTTGAGCTGCTCGACGCGGCCCGCCACCGGCACGCACTGCGCCGAGGAGTAGAAGCCCAGCAGCATGTCGACCTTTTCCTGCTCGACGAGGCGGACGGCCTCGTTGATGGCGACGTCAGGCTTGCTCTGGGCGTCGGCATAGACCGCCTCGATCTTGTAGCCCTCGACGCCGCCCGCCTTGATGAAGCTGTCGATCATGATCTTGGCGCCGATGTACTGCAGCTCCGAACCGCCGCCGGCCAGCGGGCCGGTGAGGTCGTAGATCACGCCGATCTTGATCTTCTTCTCCTGGGCAGCGGCGATGCCCGCAAAGCCCAAAGCGGCCGCCGCAGCGACCGCGCCGCCCAGCAGGCGACGCCCCATACGCATGGTCATGATGTTCCTCTCCCTCTATGCGGCACGCTGTTTCGCGTTTTCTTGCGCGCATCACAGAGGTCGGACCGCCCGATGTCAAGCGCCTCGCGGCGCTCTAGCGGCCTTCGCCGGGCGTGAGGACGTCGAACATGAAGCCGGTGGGCTGGTCGAGCAGGCCGAACAGCACCGCGAACCGGGAAGGATCGCCGTCGATCCTGAGGGCGCCCGACTGCACCGCGTCCATGGGCGTGGTCTTGCGCAGCACGATGGCGTCGAGCGTGGCGCGCGTCGTCGTGATCGAGGCCGCGGCCGATCCGGACCACTCGCCCATGCGATGGCTGAGCGTGCAGTGTTTCAGCGTCAGCGCCAGCTTCTCGCCCCGGTCGGTGAAGTGCCAGTTCAGCACCATCGACTGGCCGGCGGCCTTGGCCGCGTCGAGCCGAATCGCCATCAGGTCGAAGAACACGTCGGTGGTGAGCCCGGCCAGCGTATCGGCGCTCATGGTGCCCCGCGCCGGAATCTGGAAGACGCCGTGGCGCAACTCCTGCGCGCCATAGAGGAAGGCGTTGCGCCAGGTCGCCGACTCGGCCTGGTAGCCCATCTGCTCCAGCGCGTCGGCGCAGAGTGCACGGGCTTCCTTGTTTTCCGGCTCGGCGTAGACGACCTCCTTCATCACCTGCGCGACCCAGCGGAACTCGCCCTTGGCGAAATCGGCGCGCGCGCGGGCAATGACCGAAGCCGCACCGCCCATGTACTCGACGAACTTGGCAGCCGTGGGCGCCGGCGGCAGCGGATGGAGGTTGCACGGGTTGCCGTCGTACCAGCTGAGGTACCGCTGATAGACCGCCTTCACATTGTGATTGACCGTGCCGTAGTAGCCGCGCACCGACCAGCGCTCGGCCAGGCCGGGCGGCAGGTCGATCGCCTCGGCGATCTCGGCCGGCCGCCAGCCCTTGTTCATGTAGCGCAAGGTCTGGTCGTGGATGTGCTTGTAAAGGTCGCGTTGCGCCTCGAGATAGTCGACCACCGCCGTCCTGCCCCACACCGGCCAGTGATGCTGGCCGATCAGGATCTCGGTGGCGGGACCGTACATAGTGATAGCGTCGCCGATGTACTTGGCCCAGATGCGTGGATCGCGCGCCACCGCGCCGCGCAGCGGGATGAAATTATGCAGTAGCGGACAGGCGTTCTCGGCCATGTTGAGCACGCCGAGCTGCGGATAAAACATGTGCATCTCGGCCGGCGCCTCGGTCTCGGGCGCCAGCTGGAAAACGATCTTGATGCCGTCGATCGTGTGCTCCTCGACCGCCTGCGCGATCGACTGCGTCGGCGCGATCAGGCCAGGCGTGCCGCGCGCCACGCCCTTGCCCAGCCCGGCATCGACCTGGCCGCGCGGCCCGCGCGGCAGCAGGGCGCCGAACTGGAACTGGGCGCGGCGGATCATCGGCGGGCCGGCCAGCACGTTCTCGCCCGAGACCGCTTCCATGAAGCCGGCAGGCGCGATCACCGGGACCTTGCCGGCTTTCACATCGGCCTCGTCGACGACGCCGCGGACGCCGCCGAAATGATCGACATGGCTGTGGGTGTAGATCACCGCCACGACCGGCTTCTTCGGCCGATGCGCCCAGTAATGTTCGAGGGCCGCCCGCGCGACCTCGGCCGTCGTCAGCGGATCGATCAGGATCAGTCCGCTGTCGCCCTCGATCACGGTCATGTTGGCGATGTCGAAGCCGCGGAGCTGGTAGAGCCGGTCGGTGACCTTGAACAGCCCATTGGCCATGTTGAGCCGGGCCATGCGCCACAGGCTGGGATTGATCGTGGCCGGCG
>JAUXRT010000296.1 GCA_030681635.1 Reyranella sp. | reverse complement strand
ACCGTGATCCAGCCCGCATGACTGACGACCTCGAGCGTGTCGGCATCGCTCCCGGTCAGAGACCAGGCCTGCCCGCCGGCCACCAGGGGGCCGCTGACGGCGACGGTGTAGTCCGCGCCGCCGCGCCGCACATGCCAGGTGGCGCCCGAGTCGGCCGACATATAGGTGCCGGCGATCGCGGCCGGCACCGGCTTGCGGCGGCCGAGTTTCCGGAACGTCACGATCCGGCCGGCGCCGAGATCGACACGCAGCGTTCCCCCCCGGCCAGGCTTCAGCGCGAATTCGAACGAGCCGCGTTCGGCCGCGAACCAGCCGTCGGCCCGGCGGCCGAGCACGAACGGCAGGCCGTTCTGTGTCACCACGGCCTCGCCGTTGCGCCACGCCAGGTCGAACATCGACGGCTCCTCGGCGCTGAACCACGCGCCGGCGATCGGCTTGATCTCGGTCTCGGCGATCGGCGCCGGCATCGGCTTCAATTTCCTGTTGCCCTCCAATGCCGCCCCCTCGAGTGCCAGGGTCGCGATGGCGCGCGCCTGGCGCCACGGGTCGATGCTGCCGAGATTGGCGATCACCACGACGGTGAGATCGGCTTCCGGCACGCGCAGGAACTCGGTGCGGAAGCCCGGCCACAGGCCACCATGGCCAATGGTGCCGAGGCCGCGCAGATCGTCGGCCTGCACGCCGCGTCGATACTTGTTGGCGTGTCCGCCGGTAAGGGGCGTCGCGGCGGCGAGCTGGGTCGGCAGCGTCCGGGGTTCCAGCGTCGGCCGGTCGAAATGCCTGGACCAGATCAGCAGGTCCTCGACCGTCGAGGTGAGGCCGCCTTCGCCACCCTGCGGGTAGGCGTGTGCCGCCCGGCGGAAGCCGGTCTTGGCATCGCCGAGATAGCCGGTGGCGAGGCCCGGGATCACGGTATCGACCTCGTGCGCCAGCATCGTGCCTGTCATGTCCAAAGGCTTGAAGACGCGCTCGGCGAGGAAGTCGCCCAGCTTCTTCTTCGCAAGCTTCTCGATGATCAGGCCGAGCAGCAGGAAGTTGGTGTTGCTGTAGAGGAAGCGGCTGCCGGGCGTGAAGTTGAGATGGCGGTTGCGCAGGCAGGCGGCCAGCAGGTCTTCAGGCCGCGCCGGCCTGTCGAGGCCGTGGCCGCCCAGCCGCAGCAATTCGAGGAAATCGGGGAGACCGCTGCAGTTGCGCATCATCTGGTCGATCGTGACCGGCAGCTCGGCCAGTTCGGGCAGATATTTGTGCGGCGGGTCCGAGAGCTTGAGCTTGCCCTCGGCCGCCAGCATCAGCGCCGCCGTCACCGTGAATTGCTTGGTGACGGAGGCGATGCGGAAGCGCGTGTCAGGCCGGATCGGCACGCCGAGTTCCATGCTGGCGAGGCCATAGCCCTTGCAGAGCTCGATCGCGCCGCCCTGCATGACGCCGACGGCGGCGCCCGGGGATCCAAGGGGCGAACCGGCGGCGGTATAGCGGGAGAACAGCGCATCGACGCGACGTTCGAGGGTGAGCGATCCGATTGATTTCGACATGAGACGCAGTCAAGCGAAGCGGCTCGCCGTTGTAAAGGCGAGGCGGTAGGGTCGGTCCAACGCGAGGGAGAGTATCCGCATGAGCCGCCAGTTCGTAAAAGTCGAGAAGGGCCTGGGTCCGCAAGGCCGCATCGCCGTCGTGCGCTTCGAGCGCGGCGACAACGTCAATGCCCTCAGCCAGCAGGCGATGCGCGAGCTGCGCGACGTGCCGCGCGACTTCGAGGATGACCTGGAAACCTCGGTCGTGATCCTGACCGGTTCGGCCAAGGCCTTCTGCGCCGGTTTCGATCTGAAGGATCCGGAAGGCCGGGCGCGCGACGGGCTGCCGGTCGGCGAGCGCCGCCATCGGGCGCGGCTCGGCCCCAAGATGTGCAAGGCCTGGCAGGACATGGACCAGGTCACCATCGCTGCCATCGAAGGCCATTGCGTCGGCGGCGGCGCGGCGCTGGTCGTGTCGCTCGACTTTCGCACCTGCGGTCGCTCGGCGCATTTCCGCATTCCCGAGATCGAACTCGGCATGAACATGAGCTGGGGTTCCATCCCGCGCATGTTGGCGCTGATGGGGCCGGCCCGGACCAAGCAGGCGGTGATCCTGGCCTCCGACCGGATCACAGCGGCCGACGCGCTGGACTGGGGACTGGTCGAGAAGGTGGTCGACGACGGCCAGGCGCTGGCGGCCTCGATGGAATTCGCCGAGCGCATCGCGCGCCAGCCGCCGATCCCCGTGCGCATGACCAAGAGCACCGTCAACCGCCTGACGCACGCGCTCGACGACCTCGGCGCGCACATGGATGTCGACCAGAACATCCTGACCGGATTGACCGAGGATTATAAGGAAGGAACCTCGGCGTTCCGCGAAAAGCGCAAGCCGGTGTTCAAGGGCCGTTAGTCTTCTGGACCGCGCGCGTCCCGCGCGCTCATGAGGCGAGCGGGACGCTCGCGGTCCGGAAGAGTCAGAGCTTTCGTCCCGGCAGGTGGTCGACGATCGCCTGGCGGTGGGGATCGTCGAGCATCGCCCAGCGGCCGATCTCCTCGATCGTGCGTTTGCAGCCGATGCAGAAGCCGCTTTTCTGGTCGAGCTTGCAGATGCCGATACACGGGGACGTCACGCGTCGCAGCATCGACATCGACGGATCGGCCACGGGAAGGATCAGGGCTTCTTGCTGAGGAGGGCGAGCTGGCTCTGCAGCTCGTCGAGCTTGCGCTTGAGGTCGTCGATCACGACGTCTTCCTGCGGCGCAGCACCTGAAGCGGCTGGCGCTTCCGGCCTGGACATGTCCGGCCGGGGCATTTCAGCCTTGGGTGCATCCTGGCCATTGGCGGGCTTTGCGGGCGCCACCGGCTGGCCCGGCCGTCCCGGCTGGCCGGCC
>JAUXRT010000177.1 GCA_030681635.1 Reyranella sp. | reverse complement strand
GCAGGTCCGGACCACTGGCCCTTGGGGTAGTTTATATGAAGTTCTTCGTCGATACCGCCGACGTCGCCGAGATCAAGGAACTCGCGGCCTCCGGTCTGCTCGACGGGGTGACCACAAATCCCTCGCTGATCCACAAGTCCGGCCGGCCGATGCTCGACGTCATCAAGGAGATCTGCGCCATCGTCCCCGGCCCCGTGAGCGCCGAAACGGTCGCGACCGACCACACGACGATGCTCGCGGAGGGCCGCAAGCTCGCGAAGCTGGCCAAGAACGTCGCGGTGAAGGTCCCGCTCACGCCCGACGGCCTAAAGACCTGCAAGGTGCTCACGTCCGAAGGCACGATGGTGAACGTCACCCTGTGCTTCTCGGCGGCGCAGGCGCTGCTGGCGGCCAAGGCCGGCGCCACCTTCATCTCGCCCTTCGTCGGCCGGCTCGACGATATCGGCCAGGACGGCATGCACCTGATCGGCGAGATCATGACGATCTACCGCCAGTATCCGCACTTCAAGACCGAGGTGCTGGTGGCCTCGGTGCGCCACACCCAGCATGTGATTGCCGCCGCCAAGCTCGGCGCCCATGTCTCGACCCTGCCGCCCAACGTGCTGCGCCAGCTCTTCAAGCATGTGCTGACCGACAATGGCCTAAAAGCCTTCCTCGACGACTGGGCCAAGACCGGCCAGTCGATCCTCTGACCGCAAAGACCAGCTCATGGCCAACGATGGCACGGTCACGGCACCTGACGGCTCGGGACGGCAGGTGAAGCTGATCACCGCCGACGATGTCGTGGCGTATCTAAAAGCCCATCCGGCCTTCTTCGCCGACCACGCCGCCCTGGCCGAGGAATTGGCGATGGTGCCGCGCGTACAAGGGCCGGGGGTCATCGACATGCAGCAGGCGATCCTGAAGCGCCTGCGCTCCGAGATCGACAAGCTCAAGGATGAGCGCACCGAGATCATCGCCAATTCGAAGCAGAACCAGATCGTCCAGAACCGCATCCAGGCGGCGGTGATCAGCATCATCCAGGCCACGACCTTCGAAAAGATGATCCATGTCGTGACCCACGAGCTGCCCGAGCTGCTCGACGTCGACTTCATCACGCTGGCCATCGAAGCCAATGCCGACGCGCCCAAGCGTGTGCCGGTGCGCGGCGTCTATGTGCTGGCGCCGGGCGCCATCGATGCCGCCATCGGCCCGGAGAAGCATGCGCGGCTCCGCAGCTCGATCATCGGCGAGGACGCCTTCTTCGGCGAGGTCTCACGCTTCGTGAAGTCCGACGTTCTGATGCGCCTGAAAGTCTCGACCGACTCGCCCGACGGCGTCATGTGCTTCGGCTCGCGCGAGGCCGAGGCCTTCGGCCCGGAGATGTCGACCGAGCTCCTGTTC
>JAUXRT010000287.1 GCA_030681635.1 Reyranella sp. | reverse complement strand
ACTGGAACCACGGCAACACCTACGTCAACGTCAACCGCGCGACCAGCATCAGCGCCAACAACTTCAACGCCAGCCACTACGCCAACGGCACCTGGTCGCACGACGCCGCGCATCGCGACGGCGTGCCCTATCGCGATCCGGGCCTGCAGCAGAAGTACGGCCAGAACCGGGCCGGTGCGGCGCAGCGCGACCAGTATCGCGGCCAGCAGTTCCAGAACGAGCTGCGCGGCGGCCAGGCCGGCCAGCGCGACGGGGCCCGCGACGGGGCGGCCCGCACCAATGCCGAGCAGCGTGCCGGCAGCGGCGAGCGGGCCGGTGCCAGCGAGCGCACGGGCGCCAGCCAGCACACCCGGGCGGCATCGGAGAGCCACAGCGGCGGCGCCTTCAACGGCGTCGATCGCGGCCAGCAGGTCAATCGCGAGGCCGACCGCGGCCGGTCGAACAGTGGCGGCGGACGTAGTTTTGGCGGCGGCGGCCGCGGAGGTCGGCGATGAGCGGTTCACTTCTGCGCCGCGGCCTTCTGGCGCTCGTTCTCCTGGCCGGTATTGCCGCCACCGCAACGGCGCAGCCGAAGCTGCAGGGTTTCCCGACCGCCGACGCGGCGGCGGCGGCCTTCACCGATGCGGTGCGCGCCAAGAACGACAAGGCGATTGCGGCGATGCTCGGGGCCCGCTGGACCGACTTCGTGCCGGCCGATGCCGGCGAGCGGGACCGCCGGCGCACGGCTTACCTGGCAGCCTGGGACGAGGGCCACAAGGTCACCGTCTCGGACGGTACCAAGGCCGTGATCGAGGCCGGCAAGTCCGGCTGGACGCTGCCCATCCCGATCGTGAAGGACGGTGCCGAGTGGCGCTTCGACCTCGAGGCCGGCCGCCACGAGATGCAGGCCCGCCTGATCGGCCGCGACGAACTCGCCGTCATCCAGACCATGCTGGCCATCGTCGACGCCCAGCGCGACTACGCAGCCCTTGATCCGATGAAGACCGGCGTGCCGGCCTATGCGCGCCGCCTGCTGAGTTCGTCCGGCAAGAAGGACGGCCTCTATTGGGACGCGCCGGCCGGCCAGCCGCAAAGCCCGCTGGGACCGGCGGTGGCCAAGGCGCAGGCCGGCAGCAGCACGGCCGACGGCCACTATGGCTACAACTTCCGCCTGCTCTACGCCCAGGGCGCGGCGGCGCCGGGCGGTGCCCGCGACTACATCGTCAATGGCCGCATGATCGGCGGGTTCGCCGCCATCGCCTGGCCGGTGCGCTACGGCGAGACCGGCGTGATGACCTTCATCGTGAGCCAGAGCGGCGACGTCTATCAGCGCGACCTCGGGCCCGAGACGGCGCAGCGCGCGGCAGCCATCGCGACGTTCAATCCGGACAAGGATTGGACGAAGGCCGATATGACGCCCCCATGAGGGGGCATTTTGGGGAGAGAGTTATGATCAAGTCCAAGGTCCTCGCACTGTTCGTGGTGGCCGGCCTGCTGGGCGGCTGCAACCAGAGCCTGTCCGACGGTCAGACCGGCGCCCTGGTCGGCGCGGCGGCAGGCACGGGCATCGGCCTCGCCACCGGCGGCAGCTTCGGCGCGGTGGTCGGCGCCGGCCTGATCGGCGGCGCGGTCGGCTATCTCGGCGGCACCGCCATCGGCAACAGCAAGTAAGACGGAGAGCCCCTCATGACCTCCCGGTTCCTCCTCGCCGCTTCGGCGTTGCTTCTCGCGTCCACGGCCGCCCAGGCTCAGGTCGCGCCGACCAACTTCGACCAGGCCGCCTACATCACCTGCAAGGAGGCGCACGCCATGGCGCCGGAGCCGCGCAAGATGCTGGCGATCTACCTTGCCAACCATGCCGCGGCCTATCGCGGCGTCGTCATTCCCGACAATGAACTGGGCGCCCAGCTCGCCCATCTGGTGCGCGGCGGCTGCACGCTCGCGCCCGACGCCTACCTGTTCACCGTGATCGACCGGGCGATCCTGGCCGAGTTGACGAAGCTGCCGAAGCGCAAATAGCCCCGAGGTCAGGCCATTTTTTGGCACAGCTCGTTGTGCCACGAAGTGTCTGGCATCTTGTGCCATGAAGCCTGGTCAAGTTCTTGATCCGGCAGCGTGATCGCCCCCTGACGAACTGTGCCACGGGGACCGGCTGCCGCCGGAGATGAGTGTCCGGAAAATCGACGGCGAAATGCCCGCCAGGAACCATGAACAGGAACCATAAAAAACGCCCGCCGGATCTCTACCGGCGGGCGTTTCCCATCATGGCAGGAAATATAGCAAAAACCTGCTGAACCTGCAAATTCGAGTCGCTCAGGTCAGCTTGACCATGACGTGCCTGGCGTAGGCCGGGCGCGTCGCCAGACGCTCGTACCAGGCCTGCAGGTTCTTGAGCTGGGGCCGCTCGATGTCGAGCGCATACCAGCGGTAGGCGAAGCAGCCGACCGGGATGTCGCCCATCGTGAAATGCGCGCCGGCGACATAGCGCCTGTCGGCGAGATGGGCGTCGAGTCGGCCGAACAGTCTGCCGGCGTCCTCGGCGGCCTTCTTGATGGCGGCCATGTCGCGCTTCTCCGGCGGGGTGCGCACCAGGCCCCAGAAGACGATGCGCATGGCGTCGGAGATGGTGCTGAGCTGCCAGTCCATCCAGCGGTCGGCCTCGCTCCGCGCGCCGGGGTCCTGCGGCCACAGCGTGCCGGTCGCGTACTTGGCCGAGAGGTAACGCACCGCCGAGTTGCTCTCCCAGATGATGCGCCCGCCGTCGTCGATGGTCGGCACGACGCCGTTGGGATTCATGTCGAGATACCATTTCTGGTCGTTGCCGCCGAAGGCGCCGCCGACGTCGGTGCGCTCGACCTTGAGGCCGCACTCGTCGGCTGCCCACAGCACCTTCTGCACATTGATCGAATTGGCGCGGCCCCAGATCTTCATCGGTCTTCCTCTTTCCTCACCCTGAGGAGCGGTCCGCAGGGCCGCGTCTCGAAGGGTCGAACCAGTCATGGTGTTGCCCATCCTTCGAGACGGCTGCTGCGCAGCCTCCTCAGGATGAGGGCTTTCTTCCCCTAGTGCGCGGCGGCCCAGTTGTCGCCGACGCCGGTGTCGACGACCAGCGGCACGGTGAGCGTTGCGGCACTCTCCATGACCTTGCGCGCCACGTCCTTGGTCTTGTTCATCTCCGCGTCGGGCACTTCGAACAGAAGTTCATCGTGCACCTGCAGCAACATGCGGGCCTTCAGCTTCGCGCCGGCCAGCGCTGCCGG
>JAUXRT010000175.1 GCA_030681635.1 Reyranella sp. | reverse complement strand
GCGGGCCATCTGCTCGATGGCGGTGCGATAGAGGTTGCGGGTGGCGAAATCCATGTCGGCGAAGGCGCTGCCGCCGCGCAGGACGTCGTCGACCGGGCTCACCGCCTCGAACAACTTGGCCCAATCGACATCGGACACCAGCCGCATGCTGGTGATGATGTTGCGGACGGTGACGTTGGTGGTGCCCTGGAGCTGATGTTCCTTGCGCACCAGCTCGTCGGCGGTCGTGCCCGCGCGCGCGAGCCGCTTCTCCAGCCAGGCGACGGCCGGCGTCGTTTCCGGATCCTGGTCGCGCAGGCGTTGGACGAGCTGGACGGCGAAACCCTCGGATAGCGGCACGTTCTCGTAGGGCGCCAGCGCCGCCGGGTCGGCCGGGATGTCGTTCACGCCCAGCAGCCGGTCGGCCACCAGGTCGGCCTCCTCGCGCGCCGCGCGCCGGCCCATGATGCGCTTGGCGGAGCGGCGAAGATTCTCAACCAGGACGATGCGCAACGAGATCGCGACCGCCCACAGCTCGCCGATGGTGAGCGGCTGGACGTTCTGGTAGGCGCGCACGAAGCGAGTCAAAGCCTCGGGGTCGAAACGGCTGTCGGTGTGGGCAACGAACGCCCAGACCAGCCCGAACACACGCGGATAGCCGATCAGCGGACCGTCGGTGAGCTTGGGAAGCTGGCGGTAATAGCCCGGCGGCAGATCGGCGCGGACTTCGCGGACCTGCTGCTCGACGAGATGGTAGTTGTCGAGAAGCCACTCCGCAGCAGGCGTGACCGCTCGGCTCTCGTCGGCGGCCTGCGCAATGCCGCGATAGGCCTCGAGCAGGACCGCTTCGTTCTCCCGCAGCCGGACCGCCACGGACCTGCCCGACGAAACGACATCGGAGACCGGTTGATGAGCGGCCAGGCTCTCGGCGTGCTGCTCCAGACGCTCGATGCTGAACAGCTCGCTGCGAATGGGATCTTCATCGTCCCCAACGGAAATGACGGGCGCGAGCCCGAGGGCGCGCCGGAGCAACGATTTCAATGATCGGACCTTCAGTCTTCCCTACAACGCACCGGCGGCCTGCCGGTTGCTTTGCCTGGGTGTTTTCGCTGCCGTCGCGCGACTGGATCGCTTCGATCAGCGTCGCGACGGGCAGTCGATTCGATTTATCAAGTGTCTGGCCGGCATCCGGGCGCGCGTTCAGTCGCGCGGATTGCGGAAAACGATGCAGGCGCCGCCTGCGGCCCGCAGCTTAGCACACAGCGTGTCGGCCTCCGCCCGGCTTTTTTCCGAGACCCGCACGGAGAACGTGGGGAGATCGCGCCGGCGCGCGGTCAGGACCAAAGGCAGGCGGTCGCCCAGGACGGCCTCATGCCTGCGCCTGAGCCGCTCGTAGGTGGCCAGCACCCGTCCTTCGGACCAGTTGCCGGCAAGCTGGACGCCCCACGGTCCCCATGCCGGGTCGGCCGTGAGGTCACGCCGGCGGCGCGGCGTGTCGATCATCAGCCTGGCGATTTCTATGCAGCGCTCACCCGTCGGTGTCGCCGAGGACTCCACCTGCGGCGGCGGCTTTGCCGTCCATTCCTCGGCGCTGTGGCCGGTGATGATGCGAAGGTAGGCCTGCGTCTCGAGCGGCAGGCGGCTGCGGCCCGCCAGCCAGGCTTCGACCTGGCCGGGGCCGGCATTGTAGGCGGCCGCGGCCAGGCCGAGATTGCCGCGGAAGGTCGTGCGCAACTCGCGCAGGTAGCTTGCCGACTCGCGCAGCGCCTGCAGCGGCTCGAAGGCGTTGATGAGCCCGCGCATCCTGGCGGTGCCCGGCATGAACTGCGCGATGCCCTGCGCGCCGGCCGGGCTGACCGCCTCCGGGTTGAAGCGGCTCTCCTGCCAGATGAGGCGGGTGAAGAACTCCTCGGGCAGGTCGTTGTCGGCCGCCGCCTGCGCCAGCGTGCGGCAGATGTCGGCAACGAAGGGACTCGGATTCTCGCTAGCAGTGCTGGCAGCCCCGCTCTGTGGCTGGGCGTGTGCCAGGGCGGTCGCGAGGACCAGACACGCCGCGGTGAGCATCAAGCGCTTCATCGGACGGAATGCTATCATCGCTTGCCGACTTCACGCACTGCATCGGACTGCTTCCATGATTCGCAAAGCGACCCTCGCCGACCGTCCCCGTATCAATGACGTGCGCCACGCCGTGCGGGAAAACCGCCTGAGCCCGGCCTCCGTGGCCAAGGTCGACACGACCGCCGACTGGATCTTCGCGAACGCGGCCTTCTGGGTCTGGGAGCAGGACGGCGCCGTGCAGGGCTTCGCCGTGGCCGACCCGCGCGACGGCACGATCTTCGGCCTGTTCATCCATCCTGAGTATGAAGGCCGCGGCATCGCCCGCACGCTGCTGCCGCGCGCCTGCGAGGACCTGCGCGCCGCGGGCTTTTCGGCGGCAACACTCACGACCGGCCCCGGCACGCGCGCCGAGCGCTTTTATCGGACGAACGGGTGGGAGGAGACCGGCCGGCAGGACAATGGGGAGATCATCTTCCGCAAGCCACTCTGATCAAAGAGTTGCAAGTTCAGCAGGAATTGTGCTAATTTCCTGATAGGTTGACGCCAGGTGCGTCGCCACCCAGCCCGCCCGGTTTCCCCGGCGCGGGCTTTTTATTGTCCCCACCGAACCACGCCAAGCCGCCCTCGCCGGGCGGCTTTTTCATTTCTGGAGGAAGCAATGACCGATCGAAATCCGGCCGAGATTCTGTATCCGAATCAGCAAGCCACGAAAGACTGGAAAATCGAACTCAAGTACCTGCCGATCGCCCATCGGGGCCACGCTTTCCTGGCGCTCGTCGATGGCGAGGGAAATGTCGTCCGTGAACTACACGGCCTGGCAAAGTCGAAGCACACAGGAAAGATCACTGAGATGGGCATGGATGGCGCGGATCTTGTCGTGCAGGACTACGAAGGGGCGCCATATGGGGGGAAGCCAATCTCGACCGTCAGGTCAGGTTCCAGAGCAGAGATGGAAAGACTCTGGGCGCGCGGCGCGACGAC
>JAUXRT010000279.1 GCA_030681635.1 Reyranella sp. | reverse complement strand
GGCCGGCCTCGCCGCATTGCTTGGCGAGCTGATGGACCAGTGGCAGGATCGGATAGCCCACGATATCGGTCTCGCGGCCGAGATGCTCGAAATCGAGCGTCTCGGCATTGCTGAGCCGGGCGATATCCGCGGCTGCCGCCTCGGGGATCACGCCGCAGCGCGCCTCGGCCCCGGCCAGCGCCACCTCGACCTCGACGCAGCGCGCGATGAAAGCCCTGTCGGAGAAGACCTGCCGCATGCCTGGGGTGCCGAAGGCGTCGCGGAACAGGATCGAGTCCAGCACGGTGGTGGAACTCTGGAAGGCGGGCATTGAGTGGCTCCTACGCCGGCAGCAGTTTCAGGCGGCGCAGCAGCTCGCGTTCCTGCTCCATGGTCTTGATCATCGAGTCGCGATAGGCGGGCCCGTCCAGCAGCATCAGCGGCTGGTCCATGTTGTCGAGGAATTCGAGATGCTTCGGCTCCTGCGCCGCGGCGCGGAAGGCGTCGGCCAGGATTTTTACCACCGCGGGGTCCATGCCCTTGGGACCAACGAGTCCGCCCGGACTGTCGACGGCGATCTCGAGGCCGAGCTCGCGCACGGTCGGCACGTCAGGGAAGCGCTTCGCCCTGACCCCGGTGAACACTGCCAGAAGCCGGAGCTTGCCGGCCATGACCATCGGCGCCCAACCGGAGGACTCCGAGGCGAAGTCGATCTCGCCGCCCAGCAGCGCGCGCATCGTGTCGGCCGTACCGCGATAGGGCGCGTGCGTCCACGTGAGACCCTGTGCCATGCCGAGACTTTCCATGGCGAGATGCTGGGTCGAGCCCGCGCCCAGCGTGCCCCAGTTCAGCTTGCCGGGATTGGCCTTGGCATAGGCCAACAGCTCGGGCAGCGATTTCCAGGGCGCATCGGCGCGCACCACCACGCCCATGACGAAGCCGGTGATCTGCAGGATATAGGTGAGGTCCTTGATCGGATCGTATTTCAGCGCCGGGTTGAGCATCGGCTGGCGCAGCATGCTCATGTGCATCTGGCAGATCGTGTAGCCGTCGGGCTTGGCGTCCTGAAGGGCGAGCGCGCCCAGCACGCCGGCGGCCCCACCCTTGTTCTCGACGACCACCGGCTGGCCGAGCTTCTGGCTGACGGATTCGGCCAGGATACGGAAGCCCGCATCGGCCGGCCCGCCGGCCGCCCAGGGAATGATCAGCCGGATGGGCCGGTCGGGAAACTTGGCCTGGGCGCGCGCGGCGCCGGCAACCCCGAACGGCAAGACAGAGGCGCCGACAAGGGCGCCCCGTCGCGTGATGCGGCTCATGATCCTGAACTCCTCTCGTTTCCCCGGACTCTAACCAAGGGCGTGGAGCGTGCCAAACGATCAACGTCGGGGCTTGGGGATCGGGCCGATACGTAAACGCTATGCGACATTGGGCCAACGCCCGCCCTTCACCATCAGGTAGGCATCCAAAACGCGCCGACCGAATGCATTGCCGCCGCTGTTCACCGGAGCCGCTCTGCCTCTCAAGAAGCTTCGTATTTGCTTCCCAAGTTCACCGCGCCAGGACAGGTCGATGTCGATTGAATAGTTGCGATAGCTTCCATCGTAAGACCCATCAGGTCTACCCGTTGCACGCGCCAATCCGCGTCTGGCGAACCGGTCGTAAGCCACAAAACGACCGGGCTGCGCGAATGCCGCAAGCTTCGAGAAGAATGCGGTTTGCTTTCCGTGAAGATCGAAAGACAGGTCTGTGGCCAAGCGATCAATACCCTCGGCACCTGCAGCCAATGCGTCCCCAAACAACGGAGGGACCAGCAGCAGAGCGCGAGCGTTCTCCCGACCGGCGCTCGGCACACCCCTGAGGACGCCGTATTCTTTTACAAATCGTTTGAAGCGACCCGGATCGACCAGGACCGGCAATTGTTCAGCCGGACCAGCGAAATCGAAATCCGCTCGCCAAGCCAACCAATTGGCCCCGGCGCTCCATAGAGCAAAGTTGAGGTGTTGCATATCGGGCGGCATTCATCAGCTCCAGGCTGGAGCATGACCGACGATGTCGGATCATGGCAAGAACACCAATGTTCCTCGCGAGGAATCCACCGCTTCAGCGCTTTGCGCCAATGGCAGTCTCGTTTGCAGTGCGTGGCCTGGTCTGTCGGGCGGGCTGGTGAGCGCGCGAGCCTATCAACTCACGCACCCACAGGAAGGCCGCCAGCAGCGGCAGCCAGCCGAGCCAGCGCAGACTCTCGAGCAGATATTCGCGGGTGCTTCTGACGATCAGGTAATCGATCTGGACCTGCCAAACGCTCGCCACCGCCTCGAAGATCAGCATCCATACCAACAGCGCCGGCAGGAGAATGGTCACCGGCCGCATCCGCTTGGAAAGCCGCGTCCTGAACCAGGGGCCGAGCGAGATCGAGAAAATCAGGATCGCGATCACAAGCTTTGTCGCGGCATGGGCCTCGAGCCATGGCGCAAGCATCGGTTCACGCACGACCATCGAATAGGCGGTCCAGGCGAGCACCGCCCCGCCCAGCAGGATGACCGAAGGGTAGCGGTCGACCAGCCGGATGACGAGATGGCTGCCCCACACGATGATCGGGACGCTGATGGCGAGGCCGAGCACGATCAAGACGATGCTGCCGTGCGCCGCCCCGCCAATCGCCAGGACGTTGTCGACGCCCATGACGGCGTCGGCCACGATGATGGTGCGGATCGCTCCCGCGAAGGTTGCCGCCGGCGCCTTGGCCGCATGGCCCGCCGCGCCGCCAGGTCCGGGCTTCAGCAGCTTGCGTGAGATCCAGACCAGAGCGACGCCGCCCGCCAGCATGAAGCATGGCACCTTCAGGATAAAAACCACCATGATGGTCATCACGGTACGGACTGCGATGGCACCGACGGCGCCGCAGACAATGACCTTGTGCCGGCTGCCCTCCGGCAGGTCGCGCGCGACAATGCCGATGATGAGGGCATTGTCGCCCGCCAACACGAGATCCATGAGGACAATGGCGAACAGGGCCGACAGGAAGGCGGTCGAAAGGAAGTCGTATTCCACGGCAATCTCCAACGAAGAAACACGCGTCGACCGCCCGCCCAATGGGCCATCGGTGCCTGCAGTCTTTCATCAGTGTCGGGGTGGAGCCTTGTCGGTGCGCAATACTTGAAAGCAGTCCGGGCGCGCGGGCGCCAATTCTTTGCGTGCAAGCAATACCGAACATCAAAGCCGCTCTTCTGGATCGGTAGCAGACTTCCATGGAACCCGCCGGGTTGCGGCGAACCTCAAGGAGGAGTCTATGCGCGCCAAGGACATCATGACCTCGCCGGTCGCCACCTTGCCGGTCGACGCTTCCGTGCTCGATGCCGCCAATCTGCTTGTATCCACGGTGCAGGGCGCGGTTCCGGTCGTCGACGAATGGCAGAGAATGGTTGGCATCCTGAGCGAAGCGGATCTCATGTACCGGGAAGAGATCGGCACGAGACAACATAGATCGTGGCTGAGGCAGCTCTTCACCGATGAAGCGCAACTGGCGACCGAATACGTCCGGACGCATTCGCATCACGTCGCCGACCTGATGACACGGACGGTCGTCTACGCCAGCGGGGAAGCGACATTGGGAGCGCTTTCGACCTTGATGGAGACCCACGCCGTGCGGCAGATCCCGATTCTCCGGCATCGGGCGATCGTCGGCATCGTCAGCCGGAAAAGCCTGTTGCGCGCCCTCATCGCCGGCGCCGATGCACATGGCCAGCCTTCATCCGACGAGGAAACACGCGACGCCGTGGTCTCCGAGCTGAATCGACACGGTTGGTCGGCGGCCTGGCCGAAAAATGTCGTGGTCGCGGATGGCGTCGTTCACTTGTCGGGTTTCATAACGAGCGACAGCATGCGTGATGCCTATCGTGTGGCGGCGGAGAACGTCGCAGGCGGCCGGCACGTCGAGGACCATCTGCAGATCGCCCCGGCAAGTGCGGGCATGGGCGTCTAGCAACTATGGAGTTATTTGAAGTGAGAGGTACGACAATGGCCACGAAGAACGCTACCGGCACCTGGCTCGCACTCGCCGCCATGGTGTTCGTCCTGCTGCTCGCGATCGGCTTTTCATACGTCGGCTGGAACACCGGAGACGAAGAGATCGGCCACGCCGTATCCGCGTCCGGCTATGTCGCCATGACCTTGGGCATCCTGGCCACATTCGCCCTGGGCGTCGGGCTCATGGCGCTGATGTTCTACAGCCGCCGCATGGGCCACGATCAGGATGCCGACACGCGCAAGGGCAGATAAACAAGCTGGCCTATGGTGATTTCGCGGCGTCGCGTTTGATCTTCTTGGCCAGCGACCACTTATGGACTTCGGTCGGCCCGTCGTAGATGCGAAAGGCCCTGACTTCCCTGAAAACCTGCTCGACGATCGTATCGGTGGAAACGCCCGTGCCGCCCATCACCTGAACGCAACGATCGGCCACACGATACAGCGCCTCCGACACGGCGACCTTGGCCATCGAACTCTCGGCCGTTCCGAGCACGTCCGTGTCGAGAACATCGGCGCACCAGTCGATCATCAATTCGGCCTGTTTCAGGTCGATCAGATTGTCGGCCAGCATGAAGCCCACGCCCTCATGATCGATCAAAGGCTTTCCGAAGGCATGACGCTTGACCGCATAGGCCGTTGCGATCTCGTTGGCCCGCTTGGTGGCGCCGAACCAGCGCATGCAATGCGACAGACGGGCGGGGCTGAGACGCACCTGCGCGTAGTTGAAGCCTTCACCGTTCGCGCCGAGCATCTGGTCGGCCGGCACCCGGAGGTTGTCGATCGTCACCATGGAGTGACCGCCAGGCATCGAACTGTCGATGGTGTCGATAACGCGGTCGATGCGGATCGCCGGATCGGGAAGGTCGACCACGAACATGCAGGCGCCCGCGGTGGATTTCGCCATGACGATGCCGACTTTCGCGCCCTTCGCGCCAGTGATGAAGGTCTTGCGGCCGTTGACCACCCAGTGATTGCCGTCCTGCACGGCCGTGGTCTGCATCATCGACGGGTCGGACCCGGCGCCACCCTCTCCGGCCGGTTCGGTCATGAAGAATGCCGAACGCGCGCGGCCCTCGACCATCGGCTTCAGGAAGCGTTCCTTCATCTCCAGGCTGCCGACCTTGCCCAGCAGGTACATGTTGCCTTCGTCGGGCGCCATCGTGTTCACGGCGACAGGCCCCAGCGGCGACAGGCCGGACGCCTTCAGGACAGTCGCGGTCTCGCGCTGGCTGAGATGGCTGCCATCGGCGAGGATGTGCGGCGTCAGCACGCCCGCCGCACGCGCCTTGTCCCGCAATTCGGCGACCAGCTCGTCGGTCGGTCCATGGGCGCCGCAGCGAGGATCCTTCTCGTACGGCACGACCACGTCGCGAACGAACGCCTCGACGCGGGCGGCGATCTCGGCGGCCTTCACCGCACCCACTCCACTCATGCGATCACCCACTCAGGCCGACTTGGCCTTGAGTTCGGCCATTTCCTTTTTGACGCCCGCGATCATGCAGGAGATATCGGACGTCACCATCACCATGTCGAAGCCGCGCTTCAGCGCGCCGCCCGCGAAGGCGCCGCTGGCACAGTGCATGACGCACTTGATGCCGGCCTTGTGCGCCGCCGCCAGGATCTTGTCGCAGGTCGCCATGTGCAGCGGATCGGGATTGTCGCCGCGCGGCGGCAGCCCCAGCGCAAACGACAGATCGGCCGGGCCGATGTAGACGGCGTCGAGGCCGGGGGTGGCGCAGATCGCGTCGAGGTTGGCGAGGCCTTCCTTGGTCTCGATCATCGCCATGACGATGATCTCGTCGTTGGCGTTGGCGACATAGTCGGAACCGCCATACTGCGCGGCGCGGATCGGGCCGTTGGAGCGGAAGCCGACCGGCGGGAAGCGGCAGGCAGCCACCGCGGCGGCGGCTTCCTTGGCGTTGTTGATCAGCGGCACGATGATGCCGTAGGCGCCGAGATCGAGCGCCCGCATGATGTCGTTGGGATTGTTCCAGTTGACGCGCACGAACGGCGTCACATCGGTCTGCGAGATCGCCTGCAGCATCGACAGCACGTTGTTCCACTCACTGGTGCCGTGCTGGAGGTCCACGCAGAGCGAGTCGAAGCCGCCCTGACGCGCCATCACCTCGGCGGTGAAGCTGTGCCCGACGGACAGCCAGCCCATCGTCGCGGTCTTCTTTTCGCGCCACATTTCCTTGATCTTGTTCTTCCGCATGGTCCGCCCTTTCGGTTTGTCTAGCAATTCCGCGAAAATTGGATGGGTCCGACACTGCGATTTTCAGATGCATACTTCAACAAATTAAGCTGGGACCCTGACGCGACAGGCAGCGTCCGCTGACCTCCGGCGAGGCGTACGACTATGGAAATCCTCCGCCGGCCAGGCGACTCGCCTTCCATCCGCAAATAGTAAGTCCTTGCGCACCTGCCCCGTCGTCTAGGACACTCACGGCATGAACGACATCATCACCGGCAACGAACTTTCCGAGCGCATTTCCGAGGCTGCCCTCAAGATCGAGGACAAAGTCATCGCATGGCGGCGCGACATTCACGAGAACCCGGAGCTCTCCTACCAGGAGACGCGCACCGCCGCGCTCGCCGCCGAGCACCTTAGAAAGCTCGGCTACGAGGTGCAGACCGGCGTCGGGATCACCGGCGTCGTGGGCGTGCTGAAAGGCGGCAAGCCCGGCGGCGTCGTGGCGCTGCGCGCCGACATGGACGCGCTGCCGGTCGAGGAGAAGGTCGACCTGCCGTTCGCGTCAAAGGCCAAGCAGCAATATCTCGGCCAGACCGTGCCGGTGATGCATGCCTGCGGCCACGATTGCCACGTCGCCATCCTGATGGGCGTGGCCGAGATCCTG
>JAUXRT010000271.1 GCA_030681635.1 Reyranella sp. | reverse complement strand
AGGGTGAGCTTGCCCTCCTCCATGAGGATCATCGCCGCCACCGAGACGATGGGCTTGGTCATCGAGGCGATGCGGAAGATGGTGTCGTTGGTCATCGCCACCTTGGCTTCCCTGTCGCGGAATCCGAAAGAGTCGAACATGACGATCTTGCCGTTGCGCACGATCAGCACGACGGCGCCCGGCAACTCGTTGTTCTTCACGCCGTCGTTGATCCGGTCGCCGAGGGTTTTTAGACGAGTCGACAGGAAGCCGACTTCCTCCGGTGATTGCGCCCTGGGAATGCCCTGCGCACTGGCGGTCGATGCCATGCCGAGGACAAGCACCGCCGCGGCGGCCGTACGGAACATCGACATTGTCTTTCCTCCGGATTTCCTTGGCCGCATCAAAGCAAAACGCCCCCGCTTGCGCGAGGGCGTTTCGGGTCGCGAGCCGCCGTGCGGTCAGGTCCCGGCGCCTCAGGTAACGGCGCCTCAGGTAACGGCGATCGGGCCGCCGTTCGATCCCGTGGCCCCCTTGATGGGGGCTGGCGAGAAGATATAGGCGAACTGGTACTTGCGGTCGGCGATCAGCGCCGTGAAGTCCAGGTTCTCGTGGTTGAAGATGCCGTTCTTGCAGATCAGCTCGCCGTGCACGGCGAAGGCCAGGTTCTTGTCGGGATTGGGCACGACCTCGGTGGCCCACTGGTCGGCGCCGGTCAGGCAGACGCCCTTGTCGACGCACCATTTGGCAACCTCGAGCCCGATGCCCGGTTCGCCGCTGTTGAACTTGTCATTGTTCTTGTTCCACAGCTTGCCCCAGCCGGTGTTGAAGAACACCGCATCGCCTTCCTTGATGTCGGCCTCCTGCATGTTCTGTTTCTGCAGGGCCGCGCGCAGGTCGGCGACGCTGATTTCCTGGCCGGCCTCCATGTTGCCCTTCACTGCCTCGACGTCGAACAGATGACCGCGGGTGAAGAACGGCTTTACGTGCTCGACGCCGAGCTTGGTCAAGCCGTAGGCCGTGGCCATCTCCTGCTCGGTGACGCCGTTGTAGTAACGCATCTCGTTCTTGTCGCCGTCCTTGCCCATCTGGATGCCGATGTGGCCGAGCCCGTCGAATTGCGTGCCGGTCTGGCCGATCTCGGTCGAGAGATACTCATCGTGATAGACGAGCTTGTTGGTGCCGAACGGTCCGCCGGTCGGTGAGCCGGGAATGCGCAGCGCGAAGACGCGTTCGCCGAACTTGGGCATGCCCGCTTCGTAGACACGACCGATGCGATAGACCTTGCCGTCCTTGATCCACTTCACCGTGTCGAGAACCTTGGCCGGTGTCATCCAGTTCGATGCGCCCGACTTATCGTCCTTGCCCCCCTTGGGATTCGGCCACCACCCCTTGTCGGACAGGGCCGGTGCCTGCGCCACCTGCTGCTGGGCGTGCGCCACGCCCGCGACCAGCGTGCCGGCCGCGACCGCACCGCCGACCAGACCGGCGGTGAGGAACGCGCGGCGATCCTCGTCGACGCTCTGCGCCGACTGCTTGAGCTCTTCCTTGTCCTGCAGATATCTCGAGTCCATGGACGCTCCTCCTTTTTTATTGACGGAGCCAGCGTCCTGCCGTCCCCTGAAAACGTCAAGAGAGACGACAACGTTACGTTGTAACCAACACAAAATTGACACCTCAGGTGCAATGAGTCTGTTCGATCGCGACAAGTCGGC
>JAUXRT010000266.1 GCA_030681635.1 Reyranella sp. | reverse complement strand
GACGCCACCCAGGCCGAACTCGAACAGGCCGCCAAGCTCGCCGAGGCGCACGACTTCATCATGCGCCAGCCGCAGGGCTACGACACCCTGGTGGGCGAGCGCGGCACCACGCTCTCCGGCGGCGAGCGCCAGCGGCTGGCGATCGCCCGTGCGCTCCTAAAAGATCCGCCGATCCTGATCCTGGACGAGGCGACCAGCGCGCTGGATTCGCTCACCGAGGCCCGCATCCAGAAGGCGCTCAAGACCCTGATGGAAGGCCGCACCACCTTCGTGATCGCGCATCGGCTCTCGACCATCCGCGAGGCCGACCTGGTGGTGGTGTTCGAGCATGGAAGGGTCGTCGAGCAGGGCGGCTACCAGGAGCTCTCGGCCCGGGGCGGCGCCTTCACCCAACTCGTCTCGACGCAGCGGGCTGGCATAGAATCTGCCTGATATCCCCTTGGCGGCCGTGGGTTGTCCGCCTAAGAGTCGCCGGACGGGGATCTTCACGAGGGAACGGAACATGATGAAAGTTGCCAACTGGCTGGGCGGCGCCGCCGCTGCCGCCCTGATGCTGGCCGGCGCTTCGGCGCAGGCGCAGACACCGATCAAATTCACGCTCGACTGGGTCTTCCAGGGGCCGACCTCGCCGTTCCTCGTGGCGCTGGAGAAGGGCTACTACAAGGCCGAAGGGCTCGACGTCACCATGGACCCCGGCCAGGGTTCGGCCGGTGCGGTCCAGCGCGTCGCCACGGGTGCCTACCAGATCGGCTTCGCCGACGTGAACTCGACCATCGAGTACAATGCCAAGAACCCGGGCAAGGAAGTGCTCTGCGTGTTCATGGCCTACGATTTTGCGCCGTTCGGCGTCTACGCCCTGAAGAAGAGCGGCATCAAGACGCCGAAGGACCTCGAGGGCAAGAAGCTCGGCGCCCCGGTGTTCGACGCGTCATTTCGCCTGTTCCCGGCTTTTGCCAAGAAGAACGGCATCGCCAAGTGGGAGCATGTCAATCTGACGCCGCAGCTGCGGGAGCAGAGCCTGGTGCAGGGCACGGTCGACTTCATCTCTGGCCACTACTTCTCGTCGATGCTCGACCTCAAGGCGCGCGGTGTGGCGTTCGAGGACATCGTGTCGATGCGCTACGTCGACTTCGGCATGGACGTCTACGGCAATGGTGTCGTCATCTCGCCGGAAATGGCCAAGAACGAGAAGGCGGTAAAGGGCTTCCTGGCGGCCACGGTCAAAGGCTGGAAGGACGTGATTGCCAACCCGCAGCTCGGCATCGCCGCCGCCAAGAAGCGCGACCCGCTGATCGATGAGAAGCTCGAAATGGAGCGCCTGCAGATCTCGTTGCAGACCAACATCCTGACGCCTTACGTGAAGGCCAACGGCATGGGCGACGTCGATCCCGCGCGCTTCGCGCGCGCGGTCAAGGACGTCTCCGAGGCCTTCAGCCTGCCGGTGGCACCCGCGCCGGACAAGGTATTCTCCAATGCCTATCTGCCGCCGAAGGCCGACCGGATGATCTCCAAGTAGAGATGTCGTTCGTCGACCTCAACGCCGTCAGTCTCACCTATCGCCTCGGCAAGGATACGACCCTTGCCCTGGCCGATGCGACCTTCACCATCGACAAGGGGGAGTTCATTGCCGTCGTCGGCCCTTCCGGCTGCGGCAAGTCGACCATCATGAAGCTGGTCACCGGCCTGCTGCCCGCCACGGGCGGCGAGGTCCGGGTGGCCGGCCAGAAGGTGACGGGGCCGATCAAGGGTGTCGGCATGGCGTTCCAGAACCCGACCCTGATGCCGTGGCGCACCACCATGAACAACATCCTGTTGCCCATGGAGGTGGTCGAGCCGCACAAGCGCCGCTTCCGCAGCAACCGCGCCGAGTATGAAGCCCTGGCGATGAAGCTGCTGCAGACGGTGGGTCTCGCCGACTTTGCCGACAAGTTCCCCTGGCAGCTCTCGGGCGGCATGATGCAGCGCTCCAATCTTTGCCGCGCCCTGATCCACGAGCCCGAACTGCTCATGCTCGACGAGCCGTTCGGCGCACTCGATGCCTTCACCCGCGAGGAACTGTGGGGCGTCATGCAGGCGCTGTGGCTGGAAAAGCGCTTCACCGGCGTGCTGGTGACGCACGACCTGCGCGAGGCTGTCTTTCTCGCCGACACTGTCTACGTCATGAGCCGCCGCCCCGGTCGCATTGTCATGGCCAAGAAGATCGACATCCCCCGGCCGCGAACCCTCGCCACCACCTTCGAGCCGCATTTCGTGGAGGTCGTGCACGAGCTGCGCGACCGGATCAGCCAGGAGCACGCATGAGCGAGCTTCAGCGCGAAGTCTTGAAGCATGCCATGCCGTGGCTGGTCCTGGCGGTCCTGCTGATCGTCTGGGAGATCGCCTGCATTGTCTTCGCCGTGCCGGAGATCATTCTGCCCAGGCCGACCAAGATCTTCGTCGTCTTCGTCCAGCGCTTCGACATCCTGATGGCCTACTGCTGGGATACGTTGTGGACGACCACGATCGGCTTCCTGCTGGCGATTGCCGGCGGCCTGCTGCTGGGCCTGGCGATCGGCGCCTCGCCCTTCGTCTACTCCGGCCTCTATCCGCTGTTGATCGCCTTCAACGCGATCCCGAAGGTGGCGATCGTGCCGATCCTCATGATCTGGGTCGGTGTCGGTTCGCTGCCGGCCGTCATCACGGCCTTCGTCATCAGTTTCTTTCCCATCGTGGTGAACGTGGCGACCGGCCTCGCCACCATCGAACCGGAGATGCGTGACGTGCTGCGCAGCCTGGGCGCCACGCGCTTCGAGATCCTGACCAAGGTCGGTATCCCGCGCGCCATGCCCTATCTCTTTGCCAGCCTGAAAGTCGCGATCACGCTGGCGTTCATCGGCTCGGTGATCTCCGAGACGGTGGGCGGCAACAACGGCATCGGCTTCCTGATGCTGTCGGCCAGCGCCCGCAACGACGCGCCCACCACCTTCGCCGGCCTGTTCGCCATCGCCATCATGGGCGTGGCGATGTACGCGGTCTGCGCCATGGTCGAAAAGCGCATGACCCGCTGGGCCTTCCGCGGTGAAATCGTTGGCTAGAGTCATTCCGACTTACACAAACTCACCTCACCCTGAGGAGGCGCGTAGCGCCGTCTCGAAGGGTGGGAACCAGTCATGCTATAGCCCATGCTTCGAGACGCAGCCCTGCGGGCTGCTCCTCAGCATGAGGTCTGTGTTGTTGAGAGAATCCTTCGGGTGATTCTATCTCAACTGGAAAGACTCTAGACGGTCAAAACGCCGTCCTTGGCGACGACGCGCCCGGCCTTGATCACCAGCTTGCGGCGCGGGCGGACGGCGACGGCCTCGGCCACCGAGCCCGCCTCGACCGCGACGAAATCGGCCGGGCCGCCGACCGCGATGCCGTAGCCTTTCACGCGCAGGACCCGCGCTGCGGCACTGGTCACCATGTCGAAGGCGAGTTGCAGCTCGTGATCGTGCCGGAAGTTGGCGCGGTAGCCGATCATCATGGCGCGCTCGAGCATGTCGCCGTTGCCGAACGGCGACCAGGCGTCGCGGATATTGTCCGATCCGCCGAACACTTCTACGCCGTGTTGGCGGAGAAGTGCGAGTGGTGGGATCGCGGCGCCGCCGGGTCCGTGGCTCATGATCGCCACCCCGGCTTTCGCCAGCACGTCGGCCGTGCGGGCGGCCGTGTCGGTGTCGACGGAGCCCAGCGCGAAGGCATGGCTCACGGCCACACGGCCCTTCAGGCCCGAGGCGACCGTGCGCTCGGCGATGGCGAGCAGCTGGGCGATGCCGCCCTCGCCGCCGTCGTGCAGATGGATGTCGACGCCGACACTCCGCCGCTCGGCGATCCCGAAGATCGCATCGAGATGGGCTTTCAGGTCGCCGTCGATGCCGACAGGATCGAGGCCGCCCACCAGGTCGGCGCCCTCGGCGATGGCGGCATCGAGGAGATCGGCGGTGCCCGGCGAGCGCACGACGCCGCTTTGCGGGAAGGCCACGATCTGGATGGTGACGAGACCCTGGAAGCGCTCGCGGATTTTCAGGACCTCGTGGAGATTGCGCAGGCCGAGCTGGTTGTCGACGTCGACGTGGCTGCGCATGTGCAGCGTGCCGCTCGCCACCACCTGGCGCACGAGGTTGGAGCCGGTCTCGAACTCCGGCAGCGTGCGGGCGGCGCGCACCTTGCGCTCGGCCTCGATGCGGTCCGTGACCTTGTTGCCGGCGGCCTGATTGGGAAGCCACGGCAGGCCGAGCAGGGTCTTGTCGAGATGGATGTGGCCGTCGACCAATGGCGGCAACAGCAGCGCGCCCGCGACGTCGAGCACGTCGGCCTCTGCCGGCACGCCGGCGTCGG
>JAUXRT010000262.1 GCA_030681635.1 Reyranella sp. | reverse complement strand
CAGACCATGGCGACGCTGCTCGGCCTGAAAGCCGTGCCGGTGATCAACGAGAACGACACGGTGGCCACGGATGAAATCCGCTTCGGCGACAACGACCGCCTGGGCGCCCGTGTCGCCGAGATGATCTCGGCCGACACGCTGGTGCTCCTGTCGGACATCGACGGTCTCTACACCGGCGATCCCCGCACCGACGCATCGGCGACGTTCATTCCCGAGATCCGCGAGATCACGCCCGAGATCGAGGCGATGGCAGGCGTCGCGGCGTCCGAAATGTCGAACGGCGGCATGGTGACCAAGCTGATGGCCGGACGCATCGCCATGGCCGCCGGCTGCCGCATGGCGATCGCCGACGGCCGCGCGGTCGGCGCGCTGGCTGGCCTGATCGACGGCACGGTGCGCTGCAGCTGGTTCCTGCCCGAAGCTTCGCCTTTGTCGGCGCGCAAGAAATGGATCAAGGGTTCGCTCAAGACGGCCGGGACGCTGACCGTCGACGACGGTGCCGTCCGGGCGCTGTCGGCCGGGAAGAGCCTGTTGCCCGCTGGCGTCACCACCATCGAGGGCGAGTTCAAGCGCGGCGATGTGGTCGACGTCAAAGACCGCGCCGGCCGCGTGCTGGCGCGCGGGCTGGTGGCCTATGCCGCCGAGGATGCCCGCCGCATCGCCGGCCGCAAGAGCGCCGAGATCGAGCGCCTGCTGGGCTTCCGCGGCCGCGACGAGATCGTCCATCGCGACGACCTCGTGGTCGAGTGAGCGCCGGCAAGGCATACTGGAGCGGCCGATGAACGTTCAGACCAAACCTTCTGAGGACGCCGTGGCGATCGTGGCCGAACTCGGCCGACGCGCCAAAGGCGCCGCTGTTGCGCTGCGCAATGCTGGCACCGCGCCTAAGAATCGCGCGCTCGTCGAAGCCGCCCGGCTGATCCGCGCCGACAAGGCCGCGATCCTTGCCGCCAATGCCAAGGACATCGCCGCAGCCCAGGCCGCCGGCATGACGTCGGCGCTGCAGGATCGCCTGCTGCTGAACGACGCCCGTATCGAAGCCATGGCCAAGGGGCTGGACGAGATTGCGGCCCTGCCCGATCCCGTCGGCGCCAAGATCGAGGAATGGACCCGGCCGAACGGGCTGATGATCAGCCGCGTGCGCGTGCCGATCGGCATCATCGGCGTGATCTACGAGGCCCGGCCCACCGTCACCGCCGATGCCGGCGCGCTCTGCATCAAGTCGGGCAACGTCGTGGTGCTGCGGGGCGGCTCCGACAGCTTCCAGTCCTCGCGCGCCATCATCGAGCTGCTGCGCCGCGCGCTGGCGGCATCAGGCCTGCCCGAGGATTGCGTACAACTTGTTCCCACCACCGACCGCGCCGCCGTGGGCGAGATGCTGCGCGCCATGGATTGGCTCGATCTCATCGTGCCGCGCGGCGGACGCTCGCTGATCGATCGCGTCACCGAGGAAAGCCGCGTGCCGGTGCTGCGCCACTATGACGGCATCTGCCATGTCTATGTCGACCATGACGCCGACATCGCCATGGCCCGCGATCTCGTGGCCAATGCCAAGATGCGCCGCGTCAGCGTCTGTGGCGCTGCCGAGACATTGCTGATCGACCGCGCCGCCCTCGACACCCATCTCATGCCCGTGCTGGCCAAGCTGCACGAGCTCGGCTGCGAAGTGCGCGGCGACGCCGAGGTCCGCAAGCGCGACGCCGCGGCGCTGCCTGCCACCGAGAAGGATTGGCGCACGGAATACCTGGCGCCGGTCATCGCGGTCGCCACGGTCGACGGCGTCGACGGCGCCATCCGGCATATCGCGACCTACGGCAGCCAGCATACCGAGACGATCGTGACGGACAACGAGGCCACGGCGGCGCGCTTCCTGGATGAGGTCGACAGCGCCATCGTCATGCACAACGCCAGCACCCAGTTCGCCGACGGCGCCGAGTTCGGCCTGGGCGCGGAGATCGGGATTTCGACCAACCGCATGCATGCCCGCGGACCGGTCGGGCTGGTCGAGCTCACCACCTACAAGAACATCGTGCGCGGCAAGGGCACCCTGCGTCCGTGACGACCGCACATCATCCGATGCCCGGCGTGTCGCGCGACACGACGCGCCGCATCGGCCTCCTGGGCGGCTCGTTCAATCCGGCCCACGAAGGCCATCGTCACATCAGCCTGGAAGCGCTGCGGCGGCTCGGCCTCGACGAGGTCTGGTGGCTGGTCTCGCCGCAGAACCCGCTGAAGAGCGACGACGGCATGGAGCCGCTGCCGACCCGCGTCGCGCGCGCGCGCCAGCTCAGCCGTCACCCGCGCATCCGGGTCGATGCGCCCGAGCTGCTGCTCGGTACGCGCTATACGCTCGACACCGTGCGGGCGCTGCGGCGTCTCTACCCGCGCGCGAAGTTCGTCTGGATCATGGGCGCCGACATCCTGCCCCAGCTCGTTCACTGGCTGGGCTGGCGCGATCTTTTCGCCGCGATCCCGATCGCCGCCTTCGCCCGGCCGGGCTGGAGCTATCCCGCCCTGGCCGCCGCAGCCCCACGCGCCTTTGCCCGTTATCGGCTGGCGGCCGGCCAGGAACGCCGCCTCGCCTCTTGCGAACCGCCGGCCTGGTGCTTTATCCCGAGCCGGTTGGACAATCACTCGGCCACGGCGATCCGCGCCGTCCGGCCACGACGAACCCGAACGAAAGGAACGACCATCTCCGATCAAAACCCCTCCACGGGAGCCCGGCAGCTTCCCGACCGGAGCAAGGCCTCCACCGCGTTGCTCGCCCTCGCCCGGCATTCTCTGGAAGAAGACAAGGCCGAGGACGTCGTCGTCATCGACCTCAAGGGAAAATCCGCCTTCGCCGACTACATGGTGATCGCCTCGGGCCGCTCGACCCGCCAGGTCGTGGCCATTGCGGAGCATCTCGCCGACCGCCTGAAACAGGCCGGGCATGGCTACATCCCGGTCGAAGGCAAACAGACCGGCGACTGGGTGCTGGTCGATGGCGGCGACGTCGTCGTCCATATCTTCCGCCCCGAGCCTCGCGCCTTCTATG
>JAUXRT010000256.1 GCA_030681635.1 Reyranella sp. | reverse complement strand
GAGCTGTGGGGCACCGGCAACCGCGAATCGCTGCGTGGCGCTTTCTTCAGCCGCGACTCGATCCTGCTGTGGGCGCTCAAGACCCACCATCGCAACCGCAAGCGCTTCGCCCTCGAATGCGAGTTCCTTGCCGGGGAGAAGCAGGTCGTGCGCCTCAGGAGCGCCCGCGAAGTTGAGCGCTTCACGGCGGTGGCGTAAGCAGGACCCATGTCGGTCCATGCCTTCTCGTGCCTCGACGGCCATACCTGCGGCAACCCGGTGCGGCTGGTGACAGGCGGCGCGCCGTTGCTCAAGGGCACGACCATGAGCGAGCGCCGCCAGGACTTCATGGCGAACCACGACTGGATCCGTCGTGCCCTGATGTTCGAGCCGCGCGGCCACGACGTCATGTCGGGCTCGATGCTCTATCCGCCGACACGGGCCGACTGCGACATCGGCATCCTCTTCATCGAGGTGAGCGGCTGCCTGCCGATGTGCGGCCACGGCACCATCGGCACCGTGACCATGGCGGTCGAAACCGGACTGGTGTCGTCGGCGACGCCGGGTGAGCTGGCGCTCGAGGCCCCGGCAGGGCGCATTGTGGCGCGCTATCGCCAGGATGGCCGCTTCGTCGAAAGCGTGCGCATCACCAATGTCGCGTCGTATCTGGCGGTCAGCGACATCACGGTCGACGTGCCCGGCCTGGGCGAGCTCACCTTCGATATTTCCTACGGCGGCAACTTTTACGCCATCCTCGAACCGCAGAAGAACTTCGCCGGCCTGGAATCGATGTCGGCGGGCGACGTGCTGCGCTACTCGCCGGTCGTGCGAAAGCTGCTGAACGACAAGATCCAGCCCGTTCATCCGGAGAACGAGACCATCAAGGGCGTGAGCCACGTCATGTGGACGGGCCAGCCGCGCGACGCCAAGGCGCATGCGCGCAACGCGGTGTTCTACGGTGACAAGGCGATCGACCGTTCTCCCTGCGGCACCGGCACCTCGGCGCGTATGGCCCAGCTCGCGGCCCGCGGCGCGTTGAAGGTCGGCGACGAGTTCGTGCATGAGAGCATCATCGGCTCGCTGTTCGACGGCCGGGTCGAGGCGGCGGCCCGCGTCGGCAACCACGACGCCATTGTGCCGTCGATTTCCGGCTGGGCGCGCCAGCACGGCATCAACACCATCTTCGTCGACCAGCGCGATCCTTTCGCGCATGGCTTTTCGGTAGTCTAGGGTCTTAAAAAAAGAGTGTTGGTAGCAAGTTAACTTGTCCGGTCTAGGTAGTGAGCGAAGTGTCCGCTCGGTTGGTTTTCCTGGCAGGGGCTAGCCCCTGCCAGCCGGTCGCGTCGA
>JAUXRT010000248.1 GCA_030681635.1 Reyranella sp. | reverse complement strand
GCTGGACGACGGCACGCTGGCCACCGCGCTGAAAGCGCGGCGCGCCCTTTGACGACCAGGCAATGAGCGCCGAAACCCTCGCCGCCATCGCTGTCGCCTTGGGCGCCGGCTGGGCGAGCGGGCTCAACGCCTATGCCGCCGTGCTGGTGCTGGGCGCCGCCGAACGCCTTGGCCTCGTCAGCCTGCCGCACAGCCTCGAGGTGCTGGCCTCGCCCTGGGTCATGGGCGTGGCGGCGCTGCTGTTCGCGCTCAACTTCTTTGCCGACAAGATCCCCTACGTCGACAGCATCAACGACATGCTGCAGACTTTCGTCCGCATTCCGGCGGGTTTCCTGCTGGCCTATGGCGCGGCGGGCGGGCTCAGCCCCGAGGTCGCCGTCATCGCGGGCCTCCTGGGCGGCACCCTGGCCGCCGGAACGCACATCGCCAAGACCGGCTCCCGGGCGCTCATCAACACCTCGCCCGAGCCCTTCAGCAACATTGCAGCCTCGCTGACCGAGGACGTCGCCGTCGTCGGCGGCCTCGCCCTGGCGATCGCCCATCCCATCACATTCCTGTGCCTGCTGGCGGCCTTTGCAGCCCTGCTGGTGTGGCTGCTGCCCAAGCTGGTGCGGCTCGCCCTCGTTCCGATCCGCCGCATGACCGGCAGGCCCCCCAAAACGTGATTTTTTGGGGTCCCTTTCGACCTTTGGCGAATGAACAGTCGCTTTCCTTCGCCCGCGAGAGGGTTACACTCGTCTTCTTAAATCCATGTTTATTCGCCAAAACATCCAGACCCTGCGATTCTTTCGCACCACGCCGGCGATGCGCTGCCCGTATCTGCCGCACCGGCTGGAGACCAAGCTCGTCACCGAGCTGAGCGGACCGGATGCGATCTCCCAGCACGACACGCTGACCGACGCGGGCTTCAGACGTTCTCACCACTTTGTCTATAAGCCCCTGTGCGACGGTTGCCGTGCCTGCGTGCCGGTCCGTATCCGGGTCCGCGACTTCGAGCCGAGCCGGGCCCAGCGCCGGATTCTGCGGCGCAATGAGCATGTCCATGCGGTCGAGACCCAGCCGCTGGCCACCGGCGAGCAGTACGCGCTCTTTTCACGCTATGTGCTGACCCGGCATCGCGACGGCGATATGGCCGACATGGATTTCGACGACTATCGCGCCATGGTCGAGGAAAGCCCGGTCGAGACCACGATCATCGAATTCCGCGACGACTCGGATGACGGGCGCCTGGTCGGGGCCTGTCTGGTCGACTGGCTGTCGAGTGGCGTCTCGGCGGTCTATAGCTTCTTCGATCCGCAGGACCCGCGGCGGGGCCTCGGTACGCACATGATCCTCTGGCTGGCCAATGCCGCGGCCCGGCGTGGGCTGCCCTATGTCTATCTCGGCTACTGGATCGCCGACTCGAGCAAGATGGCCTACAAGCGCGCCTTCCGCCCTCTGGAGTTCTTCGGGCCGGATGGCTGGACGGAGTTGCCTACGGTCCAGGCAGATCTGGCGAATGTAGCGACTTGACGCACCCCTCCTTCTGTCGGAACAGTCCCAAATGCTAGCGTGGTCCCGCGGACCGCGTTATTAGGTAGAAAGTCCCCTCGGTCGGCGAGACCGGGGAGAGACAACAAGAACTCGCCGTAGGGGAGATGGATGCGCCTTTTGCTGTCATTCAGCGCGCTCGTCGACGCGATGAACGAGAAAATCGGGGTTATCTGCAACTGGCTGGTACTGCTGGCCTGCGTTGTCAGCGCCGGCAACGCCATGATCCGTTATGCGTACGACTCGAGTTCGAACGCCTGGCTCGAAGTGCAATGGTACATGTTCGCCGTGATCGTCATGTTCGGCGCCGCCTATACTCTCAGGAAGAACGAGCATGTGCGCGTCGACCTCCTCTACATGACCTTGAGCCGCCGCGGACAGCTGTGGATCGACATCCTCGGCACGCTTGTCTTCCTGATCCCGACCTGCGCCATCCTCTCCTGGCTGAGCTGGCCCTTCTTCATGCAGTCCTACAACGTCTTCGAGCATTCCTCGAACGCGGGCGGGCTTCTGCGCTGGCCGATCAAGCTGGTGCTGCCCCTGGGCTTTGCCCTGGTGGCCTTGCAAGGCATTTCTGAACTGATCAAACGCGTTGCGTTCCTGAACGACTATGCCGTCGACAGTCTCGAAGCGCACTACGAGAGGCCGACGCAATGATCCCCTTGGATTGGATGCCGCCGCTGATGTTCGGCGGCCTCGTCGTCTTCATGATCATCGGCTATCCGGTGGCATTCTCGCTCTGCGCCGTAGGCTTCTTCTTCGGCTTCCTGGCCATCGAGATGAACTACTTCACGATGGCCTTCATGCAGGCCATCCCGGGCCGCGTGTTCGGTAGCATCCTGTCGAATGAATTGCTGCTGGCCATCCCATTCTTCACCTTCATGGGTGCGATTCTCGAAAAGTGTGGCCTGGCCGAAGACATGCTCGAATCGATGGGGCAGCTGTTCGGACCCGTAAAGGGCGGGCTGGGCTATTCCACCATCATCGTGGGCTTCATCCTGGGCGCCATCACCGGCACCGTTGCGGCCCAGGTGATTGCCATGGCGCTGATCACCCTGCCGGTGATGATGCGCTACAAGTACGACATGCGCTATGCGACCGGCGTGCTGGCCGCCTCTGGCACGATCACGCAGCTCGTACCCCCATCCCTGGTCCTGGTTGTCCTGGCCGACCAGCTCGGCAAGTCGGTGGGCGACATGTATCTGGGCGCGTGGGGACCGTCGATCCTGCAGATCGTCCTGTTCGCCGCCTATACCTACTATTTGACGCTGATCAAGCCAAACGCCCTGCCGCCCGTGCCGCGGACGCTGTTCGGCCGGCCCCTGCTGGTCAAATGCGCCTGGGGCATCATCCCGGCGGCGGTACTGATCTTCCTCGTCCTCGGCACGATCATGATGGGCCTCGCGACACCGACGGAAGCCGGCGCCATGGGTACCATCGGCGCCATCGTCCTGGCCGTCGTGCGCAACGCACCGCTGACCAGGTTCGACCGCCTCATGTTCGGTGGCGGCTGCGCTGCCGCCGTCGTCGGCGGACTGATCGGCATCGTCGCCTTCAAGTCGATCCCGTTCCAGATTGCCTTCACAATCATGTTCGCCTCGGTCATTTGGCTGTGCTGGCGGGCCTGGCAGTTCAAGGAGCTGCGCGACCTCATCGTCCAGGCCATGCAGGCCACGATGCGCATCACCGCGATGGTGGCCTTCATCCTGGTTGGCGCCACCTGCTTCTCGATCTCGTTTGCCGGCGTCGACGGCGGCAAATGGGTCGAACACCTGCTGACCGATCTTCCCGGCGGCGTCTGGGGCTTCCTGATCGTCGTCAACATCTTCGTGTTCTTCCTGGCCTTCTTCCTCGATTTCTTCGAGATCGCCTTCATC
>JAUXRT010000246.1 GCA_030681635.1 Reyranella sp. | reverse complement strand
CCGAACCAAAAGGCAGATATCCACGCGTTACTCACCCGTGCGCCACTCGTGTATTGCTACACGCGTTCGACTTGCATGTGTTAAGCCTGCCGCCAGCGTTCGTTCTGAGCCAGGATCAAACTCTCAAGTTTAACGTATCCTCCACCCCAACTTGCGAAGAGGGGAAGACCTTGATCCCGTCACTAGATTACTTTTCGACTTGCATCGAACGTTCGAACTAGCGACGGCGAAAACCTTCACGCCTAAGCGTAAACGTCCGCCGCCGCCGGCGTATCCATTTCCAAACAGACAATGCATAGAACGCACGACCCGGGGGTCGAGACCTTCAGTGAACTAGGAACCATCAGGGTCATGAAACCCTGCGCCGCAATTACGCGCGACGTTTCTGGTACACCCCGTTCACCGTGGGAGCCGCGCTTATATGGGCGGGTCATAGGGGTGTCAAACGTAAAATTGCAGAAGCGAGACAACGGCTCCTAAACAGCAAAAAGCACGTCAAACCTATGGTATTGTTGTGGCCTGCCGGGCTTTCCGGCATCAATATGTAGCGAATCGCCGTTGGGGACAAAATCGACCCGACGGTGCCAACCCTAGCTGAGGCCCGGATCCAACGGGCCCGTAATAGGTCAACGGTCATGACGGATTTCCCCTCTCCGTCGGATCGGCCGCAATCCGCCAAAAGCACGGCTTTTGGGGTGGTCTGGCCTGTCCTCGGCGCCACCGGACTCATTGCCGGAACCCTGTTTCTGGCGCTGGGCGGCTTGCTCATCACGCAACGGCCGATACCCGACGTCGCCACGGCTCAGGCAGAGCCCCCGCCGCTCGTGCTGGCGAACCTCACCCTTGCCGATATCGAACTCATTCCACCGCCGCCGCTCACCTCGGCTGAATTCACGAGCAGCACGTTCCAGGGCGTCGAACTCAAGGGTTTCCAGATGAAGCCGCCGGATCCGGCGGCCGAGGCCGAGCCTCCCGCCAGCGATCGTTACGAGCTCACGCTTCGTCTCGAACGCGGCGATACCGTCGAGAAGATGCTGGCCGACATCGACGTTCCCGAGGCCGATCGCCGGCAGATCGCCGAAAAGCTGCAGGCGCTTCTGAAGAAGAAGAAGCTCGCGGCCGGCGAGACGATCGAGCTCCTGATGCAGACCATGCCCGAGCAACCCGATGCGCCACGCGTGCTGTCGCTGTCGGTGCGCCCGCAACCGGAGCGCGAGTACATCATCTCGCGGCAGGACGACGGCTCGTATGACGCCGAGGAGAAAGTCTACAAGGTCAGCCCGCGCATCGTTCGCGTCGAGGCCGAACGCGAAGGTTCGCTGCAGCAGAGCGGCGTCAAGGCCGGGGCGCCGTCGGCGGCGATGGTCGAGTTCATCCGGGCACTGTCCTACGACGTCGATTTCCAGCGCGAGCTGAAGCAGGGACAGAAATTCACCGTGCTGCTCGAGCAGCTCGTGACCAGCGACGGCCTGGTCACCCATCCCGGCCGCCTGCTGGCCGGAGAGCTGCGCCTGTTGAAACGGACGGTGACCGTGATCCGCTTCCGCCCGCCGGGCGGCGCCGACGGCTTCTACAATCCCCAGGGCGAAAGCGTCGTGCGCTCGTTCCTGCGCACGCCCATGGATGCCTCGAAGATGACCTCGCGCTTCGGCATGCGCGAGCATCCGATCCTGGGCTTCAGTGCGCTTCATGCCGGCGTCGACTTCTCTGCCGCTTCGGGCACGCCGATCCTCGCCGCCGGCACCGGCAAGGTCTCCATGGCCGGCTTCAACGGCGGCTACGGCCTCTACGTGAAGTTGCAGCATACCCAGGACGTGGCCACGGCCTACGCCCACATGTCGCGGCTGGGACCAGGCATCAAGCCCGGCGTTTCCGTCCGCCAGGGCCAGGTGATCGGCTTCGTCGGCTCGACCGGCATGTCGACCGGCCCGCACCTGCACTATGAATTCCATCGCGGCGGCAAGCCGGTCAATCCGCTGGCGCAGAAGTTCGCCATGCGCGCCACGGTGGGCGGCAAGGACCTCGCCCGCTTCCAGGCGCTGGCGCGGCAGTATCTCAATCAGCTGAAGAGCGCGCCGGCCGTGGCCGACGTGAAGAAGCCGGCGCCGCAAAAGACGTCGCAGGCCCCGAAGGAGCCCGCGACGTCCCAGGTCGCTCGCGGCGACTAGCGGTTAGTCTGCGGCTTCGCCGAGGACGCGCTGGCCGGCGATCACGAGTTCGCCGTTCTCGACGCCGATCTCGACCGTATCGCCATCCTTGATGCGGCCCTCCAGCAGCAGCGTCGCCAGCTGATTCTGCAGGCTGCGCTGGATGACACGCTTCAGCGGCCGCGCGCCATACACCGGATCGTAGCCGCGGTTGGCCAGCCACTGCAGCGCCTTGGTATCCAGCGCGAGGCTGATCTTGCGATCGGCCAGGAGCTTGCGCAGCTGGCCTAGCTGGATGTCGACGATATCCGTCATGTGCGCCCGGCTCAGCCGGTTGAACAGCAGGATCTCATCGAGGCGGTTGAGGAACTCCGGCCGGAAGGCGCGGCGCACCTCTTCCATCACCTGCTCGCGCACCGTCTCGGTCGACTGGCCTTCGCCCAGCGCAGCCAAATGGGCACTGCCGAGGTTGGAGGTCAGCACGATCAGCGTGTTGTTGAAATGCACCGTCCTGCCCTGGCCGTCGGTCAGGCGACCGTCGTCCAGCACCTGCAGCAGCACGTTGAACACGTCGGGATGCGCCTTCTCGACCTCGTCGAACAGGATCACCTGGTAGGGCCGGCGGCGCACGGCTTCGGTGAGCACACCGCCTTCGTCGTAGCCGACATAGCCAGGCGGCGCGCCGATCAGACGGCTGACGGCATGCTTCTCCATGAATTCGCTCATGTCGATGCGGACCATGGCGTGGTCATCGTCGAACAGGTAGTTCGCCAGCGCCTTGGTAAGCTCGGTCTTGCCGACGCCCGTGGGGCCCAGGAACAGGAACGAGCCCATCGGCCGGTTGGGGTCCTGCAGGCCCGCCCGCGCGCGGCGGACGGCGTTGGAGACGGCGTTGATCGCCTCGTCCTGGCCAATCACCCGCTTGTGCAGCTCCTCTTCCATCCGCAGCAGCTTGGCCCGGTCGCCTTCGAGCATCTTGTCGACGGGGATGCCGGTCCACCGCGCAACCACCGCCGCGATGTCTTCGGGCATGACCTCTTCCTTCACGCCGCGGCTGCCGGCGAGCTCGATATTCTCGGCCGCCTTGAGCTTTTTCTCGAGGTCGGGGATGACGCCATACGAGAGCTCGCCCGCACGGGCGAGTTCGCCCTTGCGCTGCGCGATCTCGAGTTCATGGCGCGCCTTGTCGAGCTGCTCCTTGACCTTCTGGGCGTCGGCCAGCTTGTCCTTGGCCGACTTCCACTGGGCCGTCAGCCCGGCCGACTTCTGCTCCAGCTCACTCAGCTCCTTGTCGAGCTTCACCAGCCGCTCGCGCGACGCCGGATCGCTTTCCTTCTTCAGCGCCTCGCGCTCGATCTTGAGCTGGATGATGCGCCGGTCGAGCTCGTCGAGATCCTCGGGCTTGCTGTCGACCTGCATGCGGATGCGGGACGCGGCCTCGTCCATCAAGTCGATGGCCTTGTCGGGCAGGAAGCGGTCGGTGATGTAGCGGTTGCTGAGCGTCGCCGCCGCCACGATCGCCGCATCGGCGATCCGGACGCCGTGATGCAGCTCGTACTTCTCCTTGAGGCCACGCAGGATCGACACCGTGTCCTCGACCGTCGGCTCAGACACGAACACCGGCTGGAAACGGCGTGCCAGCGCCGCGTCCTTCTCGATGTGCTTGCGATACTCGTCGAGCGTCGTGGCGCCGACGCAATGCAGCTCGCCACGCGCCAGCGCCGGCTTCAGCATGTTGGAGGCATCCATCGCGCCATCGGCCTTGCCCGCCCCGATCAGGGTGTGCAGCTCGTCAATGAAGACGACGATCTCGCCCTCGGCCGAGGAGATCTCCGACAGCACCGCCTTCAGGCGCTCCTCGAACTCGCCGCGATACTTGGCGCCGGCCACCATGGCGCCGAGGTCGAGCGACATCAGTTTCTTGCCCTTGAGCGATTCCGGCACGTCGTCGTTCACGATGCGCAGCGCCAGCCCCTCGGCGATGGCGGTCTTGCCGACGCCGGGCTCGCCGATCAGCACGGGGTTGTTCTTGGTGCGGCGGCTCAGCACCTGGATGGCGCGGCGGATTTCCTCGTCGCGGCCGATCACGGGGTCGAGCTTGCCTTCGCGCGCCATCTGGGTGAGGTCGCGGGCATATTTCTTGAGCGCGTCGTAGCTGCCTTCGGCCGAGGCCGAATCGGCGGTCCGGCCCTTGCGCAGGTCCTGGATGGCTTTTTCCAGCGCCGGCGCCTTCACGCCGCCCTTGGCCAGCGCATTGGCGGCCTCGGTACCCTTGGCGAGCACCAGCGCCATCAGCATCCGCTCGACGGTGACGAACGAATCGCCGGCCTTCTCGGAAATCGCTTCGGCCTGTTCGAACAGCCGCGCCGTCTCGGGTGCCATATAGATCTGCCCGGCGCCCTGGCCTTCGACCTTGGGCTGCTTGGCGAGATTGGCCTCGACTTCGCGATGCACCAGGCGTGAATCGCCGCCCGCCGCGGTGATCAGGTTGGCCGCCAGGCCTTCGGGATCGTCCAGC
>JAUXRT010000171.1 GCA_030681635.1 Reyranella sp. | reverse complement strand
CAGCGCCGGAGCCGGGATATTCCATGGTGCCTTCGCGGGCACCCATGACGGTGTTGCAGGCGCCGAGCACGACCGACAGCACCGCCATTGTACCCAGCGTGCGCAACCGGCCGGCCCATCGCGAGGGGAAGCGAGGGGCTCTTTTCATGACCCCATTCTACTGCATCACGATTCCGGCGGGAATCGGGCTCATGTCGATTTATCGGGTCTTATCCCTGCCCAAGAACAGGGAGAGGCCCGGTGACCAGGGGCACGAAGCGGACCGGCATCAGCGTGTCGCGCTGCAGCCCGCTCTCGCTCTTGACGATGCGCTCGACGACCTGGGCGGTGGGATCGCGGCCGACCGGCACGATCAGGATGCCGCCCATGGCGAGCTGGTCGATCAGGGCCTGGGGCCGCTCGTCGGCGGCGGCTGTCACGATGATGCGGTCGAACGGTGCCTGGCCCGGCCAGCCCTTGCTGCCGTCACCGATGTCGAACACGACATTGTGGATGCGGAGGTCGAGCAGCAGGCGTTCGGCTTCCTTCGACAGGGGCTTGTAGCGCTCGATCGAGTAGACTCGGCGCGCCAGCTTGGCCAGCACGGCGGCCTGGTAGCCCGAGCCGGTCCCGACCTCGAGCACCTTCATGCGCGGTCCGACGCGCAGCGCCTCGGTCATGGCGGCGACGACCAGCGGCTGGCTGATGGTCTGGCCGAAGGCGATGGGGAGCGCGGTGTTCTCCCAGGCGCGCTCGACGAAAGGGCTCGACACGAAGCGCTCGCGATCGACGGCGGCGATGGCCGCCAGCACGTTCTCGTCGACGATGCCCGAATTGCGCAATTCGGCGATCAGGCGCTGCATGGCCGCGACGTTCACGGCGCCCGCCCGGCGTCAGCCCGCCGCGAACAACGAGCCGAACTTACGGCGCGTGGCCTCGTGCGTCAGGTCGAGATGCAGTGGCGTGACCGAGACGTAGCCGGCGCGCACGGCCGTGATGTCGCTTTCTTCGTCGCGGTCGTGCTCACCCGGCGCATAGGCGATCCAGTAGTAGGTGCCGCCGCGCGGGTCGGTGCGCTCGACGATGCCGCCGCCGAAGGCACGCACGCCCTGGCGCGTCACCCTGGTGCCCTTGACCGCACCGGCGGCGACATCGGGGAAATTCACGTTGACCAGCACGTTGCGCGGAATGCCGCCGGCCAGCACGCGCCTCGCCACATCGGCGCCGAACTGCGTGGCCGTGTCCCACTTCACCGGATGGGGATGGGTGTAGGCCTGGCTGAAGGCGATCGACGGGATGCCGAGCAGGCAGCCCTCCATGGCGCCCGCGATGGTGCCGGAATAGGTCACGTCGTCGGCCATGTTGCTGCCGCGGTTGACGCCCGATAGCACGATGGTCGGCTTGCGGTCCTTCAGCAGGTGTTTGACCGCAAACAGCACGCAGTCGGTTGGCGTGCCTTCCAGCGCGAACTTGGTCTCGCTGAGCTGGCGGGCCCGCACGGGATGCGTCAGCGACAGCGAGTGGCCGGCGCCGCTCTGATTGTACTCCGGCGCCACGATCCAGACGTCCTGCGCGAGCTGGCTCGCGATGTCGATCATGGCATCGAGGCCCGGCGCGTTGATGCCATCGTCGTTGGTGACGAGGATGCGTGCCTTGGCGAGTTCCTCGGGCGTCATTTGCCTGGCCCCTTGATCGTCTCGACGCCGCGCATGTAGGGCCGCAGTGCCTCGGGGATCGTCACCGAGCCGTCCTCATTCTGGTAGTTCTCCAGCACCGCGACCAGGGTGCGGCCGACAGCGAGGCCCGAGCCGTTCAGCGTATGCAGGAAGCGCGTTCCCTTCCCTTCCTTCGGCCGGTAGCGCGCAGCCATGCGCCGGGCCTGGAAGTCGCCGCAGTTCGAGCAGCTAGAAATCTCGCGATAGGCGTTCTGGCCGGGCAGCCAGACTTCGAGGTCGTAGGTCTTGCGCGCCGAGAAGCCCATGTCGCCACCGCACAAGGTCAAGGTGCGATAGGCGAGGTCCAGTCGCTTCAGCACTTCCTCGGCCGCCGCCGTCATCCGCAGGTGTTCGGCCTCCGACTGCTCCGGCGTCGTGATGCTGACCAGTTCGACCTTCGGGAACTGATGCTGGCGGATCATGCCGCGCGTGTCCTTGCCGGCCGCTCCCGCTTCAGAGCGGAAGCAGGGCGTGAACGCGGTGAAGCGCAGTGGCAATTCCTTCTCATCCAGCACCACGTCGTTCACCAGGTTGGTGAGCGAGACCTCGGCGGTCGGGATCAGCCAGAAGCCATTGTCGGTGCGGAACATGTCCTCGGCGAACTTCGGCAGCTGGCCGACGCCATAGACGGCAGTGTCCTTCACCAGCATCGGCGGATCGATCTCGGTGTAGCCGTTCACCTCGGTATGGAGGTCGAGCATGAACTGCGTGATCGCCCGCTCCAGCCGCGCCAGGCGTCCCTTGAGGAAGACGAAGCGGGAGCCGGAAATCTTGGCGGCCTGAGCGAAATCCATCTCGCCCAGCGCCTCGCCGAGCGCGACATGGTCCTTGGGCTGGAAGCTGAAGTTGCGCTGGTTGCCGAAGCGGCGGATCTCGACGTTGCCGTGCTCATCGGCGCCCAGGGGCACGTCGTCGGCCGGCAGATTGGGCAGGACTTCGAGGCGGTGCGTCAGCTCCTCGTCGAGGCGCGCCGCCTCGGCCTCGCCCCTCTTGAGGCCCTCCTCCAACGATGCGACTTCGGCCATCAGGGCTTCCGCTGGCTCGCCCTTGCGCTTGGCGATGCCGATCTGCTGGCTGAGCGCCTTGCGCCTTGCCTGCAGCCCCTCGCTCTCGGAAATGGCGGCGCGGCGGCGCTTGTCGATCTCCAGCAGCGCGGCCGACAGCGGCGCCAGGTTGCGCTTCTTCAGGCCGGCGTCGAAGGCCTCGGGGCTTTCGCGGATGAAACGTATGTCGTGCATGGCCTAGCTCGCGGGGTCTTTCGGCGCCTCGACCGTCGCATCCCTGGCCTTCTTCTCTTCTTCGGCCTTTTCGGCTTCCTCGGCCGCCAGCTCCTCAGCCTCGGTCTTCTTCTCCGCGGCCTCGCGCTTCCGCTCGATCACGCGGCCGATCAGGATGCTGACCTCGTAGAAGACGAGCAGCGGGATGGCGAGGGCGAGCTGGCTCACCACGTCGGGTGGCGTGAGCACGGCGGCGATGATGAAGGCCACGACGATGGCGTAGCGGCGCTTGGAGCGCAGGCCCTCAGTGGTGACGATGCCGACCTGGACCAGCAGCGTCAGCAGCACCGGCACCTCGAAGGCGAAGCCGAAGGCGAAGACGAGCTGCAGGATGCGTTCGAGATAGTCCGAGGAGCGCAGCGTCTTCTCGATGTCGGGCGGCGCGTAG